>CAZUXZ010000022.1:0-2664 GCA_964624055.1 uncultured Rhizobiaceae bacterium
CCATGCTTTCGCATGGCATGAAGATATAACCACACAGACGCTCGACTTCGGCCATATTGAGCGAGGTGGCTCAGATAATTTCGCCGCTCCGCTTTGTCCGGTCCTGGAGAAAACTGCGCTTACGGTCAATCAGCGCAGCAAGTAGACATAGGGCGAGGAAAGATTAATACGTGCCAAGATGCGATAACGGTTGAATACGAAATCCGCGCTGAAGATACAAATTTTTTCCAAACTCGGCTGCACCAAATCAAGCATCATAGCCATGCTCGTCTTTTTGCCTGCACCGCTGCTGCCGAGAAGCGCCATGATGTCACCCTGCAGCACCGAAAATCCCACTTCCATATTCCTGGACGGCGTCGATCCACTCACAGCTATGATCTAATTTGAGAGCCTCTTCTGTCATGACGGACGTGCTGTGCCGCAGCGACCTGGCAAGGCTAATTGTCGCCGCCTCCAATCCATCGCATGATCAGGGCCAGATCTATTTTTACAATAATTAGGTATGGCAGTTTGACCGAAACTCAACTACCGGAAAGACGTCGCGAAGGGCGGACAGAAACGCCTTATGTGCGGCTGCGCACACTGATTTTGATTCGTTGGGTCGCGGTCAGCGGGCAGCTAGTCAGTATATTGGTGGTGCACTTTTGGCTTGGGTTTTACCTTGAGTTGGAACCACTGCTCGGTGCCGTCGCGCTGTCAGCAGCGATAAATCTGGTGGCAACGCTACTGCTTCCCGCGGATTTCCGCCTCAGCGACGCGAAGGCAGCGCTTTTTCTTGCCTACGATGTTATCCAGCTTGCCTTTTTGATCGCACTCACCGGAGGGCTGGAAAATCCGTTCGCTATCCTCTTCCTTGTTCCCGCTGGCATCTCAGCAACTATTTTGGGCCTGCGCTCCACTGCGTTGCTCGCCGCGTTGGTTATCGTTTGCGTCACAGTTGTCGCCTTTCTGCACCAACCGCTTCCTTGGATCGGCGACGCGCCGGCACTACCTCAGCTTTACTTGTTGGCGCTCTGGATTGCCCTGGTGTTGGGTGCGCTTTTCATCACCGCTTATACTTGGCGCGTCGCTAACGAAGCCCGGCGCATGGCGAATGCGCTAGGCGCGACGCAGATGGCGCTGTCACGCGAGCAGAGCCTCTCGGCGCGCGGAGCGCTCGCCGCAGCAGCGGCGCATCAATTGGGCACGCCACTAGCCACAATCGCCGTCGTATCGCGCGAGTTGGAGCGCGATCTGCCCCGAAGCAGCCAACACCTTGAGGATGCGCGGCTGCTCGTGAGCGAAGTCGCCCGGTGTCGCGAAATTCTTGGCCGTCTGAGCGCTCTTAGCGAGGGCGAAGCCGATGCACCCTATGGCCGCCTACTGGTTAGCGGGTTAGCCGAGACCGCCGCTGCGCCGCACCGTCGCGACGGGATTAAGCTTGAAGTCATCGCCAGACCGGCGGAGGGTTCGAACTCAACCGAACCAAGCGCGCCGCGGCGCGCGGAAATCTTACACGGCCTCGGCAACGTCATCGAAAACGCGGTACAATTCTGTCAAGAGCGGGTTGAAATCACCGTCACCTGGAACGAGCAGTTTGTCACGATGGAAGTGATGGATGATGGCCCGGGGGTGATGCCCTCGGTCCTGGTACGTCTCGGAGAGCCCTATGTTTCATCACGGCGCAAAAGCGGTCGTATGGGGCTTGGCGTTTTCATCGCCAAAACTCTACTGGAGCGGACAGGGGCGTCGATGTCATTCTTTAACGGTCGCAAGCATGGGGCACGTATCGTTATATCCTGGCCGCGCAATGTGCTCGAAGCACTGGGAGCGGATCAGCCTAATATTAGAGTAGATGTGTAAGCGCAGGGGAGTCAGATGAAAGACTCAGAAGACGACAGTCAGACCAAAACACTGCTCGTCGTCGATGACGACGATGCCTTCCGGAATAGTTTGACACGCGCGATGGAGAAACGTGGCTATGAGGGTACTGCCCTCGGCTCGGTTAGCGAAGCGCAACAATTAGCGCCTGCACTGCGGCCGATATTTGCGGTTGTTGATCTGCGTATGCCGGATGGTAATGGACTAGACGTGGTGCAAGCCCTGCGGCGAGCGTGCGACAGTACCCGCATTGTGATCCTTACCGGTTACGGGAACATCGCGACTGCCGTAGCAGCGGTTAAGGTGGGTGCGGTTGACTATCTCGCCAAACCAGCGGATGCGGATGCCATACACCGCGCGCTGACTGCTGGCGACCGCCCTTTGCCGCCACCGCCAGAAAATCCAATGTCTGCCGATCGGGTGCGTTGGGAACATATCCAACGCGTTTTCGAGCAATGCGGTCGCAATGTTTCCGAGACCGCGCGCCGCCTCAATATGCACCGGCGCACCTTACAGCGTATTCTCGCCAAGCACTCGCCGCAGGAACAGAAGTAGGAAGAAATGAGGCAGAAATAGTGCTGTAAGACGGGATGAAATTGACACAATTCGGCCTGATTTTAGCCAGTGCGGCGCCAACGAGCTGGCAGTATTGATTAACAGAGAATTTTTTCGCAACGAGGAAATATGAAGATATTTATTGCTATTACGGTATTGGCATTTGCCTTCCTCTCAATTTATCCCGTACTAGCCGATATCACTGGAAGCGCCATTGTCACGGACGGTGACAGCATCAAAATCTTAGAT
>CAZUXZ010000023.1:0-2535 GCA_964624055.1 uncultured Rhizobiaceae bacterium
TAATACCCCGTACGGGATTTGAACCCGTGTCGCCAGCGTGAAAGGCTGGTGTCCTGGACCAGGCTAGACGAACGGGGCCTGTAACGTGAGCCGCACAGGGATCGAACCTGTGACCCTCTGATTAAAAGTCAGATGCTCTACCAACTGAGCTAGCGGCTCCCACGACCGTACAATGATACTAAAGAGGCGACTGAATGTCAACCTAAAATCGACCGTTTTTGGTCAGTGTTTGCCTTCGTTTAGGGCCAACTGAAACGACCGAAACTGGCACCTGCAGAAAGTCGGAAATATATTCAAGATAGTCTTTTGCAACCGAAGGAAGGTCGTCGTAATTTTCCACCTCAGAAGTTGGCTGCTGCCAGCCTGCCAATGTTTCGTAAACTGGTTCACAATCCTCCAAGACACTCAGACTACTGGGAAATGCCGACAATGGTTTTCCATTTCTTTCGTATCCAACACAAACTTGAATTTCGGATAGACTGTCGAGTACATCTATCTTAGTAATGACTAGATCGGTAAAACCATTAAGGTTAGAAGCATAGCGGAGAGCGAATAGATCCTGCCAACCACAGCGACGTGGTCTGCCTGTGGTTGCCCCAAACTCAGCACCAATTTGGCGTATTTCCTCGCCAACATCCGTTGCCATCTCAGTTGGAAACGGGCCGCCACCTACTCGTGTAACGTAGGCTTTAGCAACACCAAGAACTCGATCAATAGAACGAGGTGGAAGGCCAAGTCCAGTACAAACACCACCAACAGTCGTATTAGAAGACGTTACATAAGGATAAGTACCAAAATCGACATCCAGCAACGTGCCTTGTGCCCCTTCTAGCAACAACCGTTTTCCGGCAGTGGCTGCTTCGTGCAAAAACTCTGGTGTTTCGATTACGTGGGGACGGATCCGATCAGCATAGCTACTATAGGTGGAGAGAATATCTTCTATTTTTAGCTCTTCTCCAATCTGGGACAGAATATGATCCTTCGCATCAAAGTTATGCTCTAACTTTTTGCGGAACAAATCGAATTCAAGCAGATCAGATACCCTGATGCCGGCCAACCGATTCATCTTGTCAGTATAGCAAGGACCAATTCCACGCAAAGTGGTCCCGATTTTATTACTGCTGGCCATCTCTTGCCATTGCTCAACTAATCGGTGATGAGGAAATATTAAGTGGGCTCTAGAACTAACCAACAAATTTTCAGCATTTATATTAATGCCGCGCTGTTTTAGCAGATCAATTTCTTCAAATAGCTCTTCTAGAGCTATTACCACACCATTGCCAATAACACATTGAGTACTTTCACGCAATATGCCCGACGGGATCAGATGCAGAATGAAAGTTTCCTCACCAATAACAATGGTATGGCCAGCGTTGCCACCCCCCTGATAACGAGCAACTACATCCGCCCTTTCTGCTAACCAATCGGTAATTTTCCCCTTTCCCTCGTCACCCCATTGGGCACCGAGTACGACCGTTGTATTCGACATCAAATCGATTAACGCTTGGAGAATTGGAAGCGGCCTCTGGCCCCTTTTCGCCCATACTTTTTCCGCTCGACCATTCGGGAGTCTCGAGTCAAGAATCCAACCTTCTTCAGTGGTGGTCTGAACGATTCATCTGCTTTAATCAAAGCGCGAGATAAACCATGTAGAATGGCTCCCGCCTGTCCAGAGATACCACCACCTTTGACATTAACAAAGATATCGTATCGACCTGTTTGTTCCAAGTGTTCAATTGGTTGTTTGGAAATCATAACCAAGTCGTCCCGGTCAAAATACTCTTCAATTGGTTTTTTATTGACGATAAACTGACCAGAACCATTAGGCAAAATCCGAACCCGCGCGACTGATGTTTTTCGCCGACCGGTTCCCCAGAATTGTTCTAACATGCTAACTCCTATCCTAAACTTAGAGCTTCGGGTTGTTGGGCTTGGTGTGGATGATCGGGGCCGGTATAAATTTTGAGGCCACGTAACAGTTTGCGACCAAGCCGGTTTTTGGGTAACATACCTTTGACTGCATGACGCAACACCACTTCTGGGTTCCGTTCCATCTGTTCATTGAATGTCCGGTATTTGTCCCCACCAGGGTAACCACTATGGCGAAAATAGAACTTTTGTTCAGCCTTATTACCAGTAATTTGAACATTTTCAGCATTGACAACGGCCACACGAAAACCACTATCGGCATGGGGTGTGAAAGTTGGCTTATGCTTACCTCTTAGGATTTTGGCAATTTCCGTAGCCAACCGACCGAGTGTTTTACCATCAGCATCAAGTAAATACCATTTGATCTCTTTTTGACTTCCTGTCGGGAAGTAGGTTCGATTTCCGCGCATGATTCTCCCAACCTAAATTCATTTGTTTGAGCTAGACAACAGCCGATGATCTTACCACGAATAGCGTTTTGTGTCAAGCCAATTCAATGACCAAATTACAAGCGTTCATAGAAATCTGCTGCGTTTTTGCTACCAACACCATTTTCCATCCTTAAGAGCTGTTTTTGCCGTTCGGTTAATAATTCTAGCCATTCAG
>CAZUXZ010000024.1:0-43657 GCA_964624055.1 uncultured Rhizobiaceae bacterium
GGGTGGTGCGAAGCATAGGCGCCTTCGGTCAACTCCAATTTGCCGAGTATCACAGCGCCGCCTGCACGAAGACGTGTCACCACCGTGGCGTCATGATCGGTGATGCGCTCTTTGAGAATTGGCATGCCGGCGCTGGTGCGCACGTCTTTCATGGCGACGAGGTCCTTGACGGCGATCGGCACGCCGTGAAGCGGCCCCCGGTTCTCGCCTTTGGCCAGCGCGGCATCCGCCTCGGCAGCCTCTGCCATAGCGCTGTCCGGCAGCACGGTGGCGTAGGCATGGAGCTCGGCATCTACTTTTTCGATGCGCGTTAGCATCGCCTCAGTCAGCTCTGACGAGGAAAGTTCGCCGTCGCGGATGCGCTGCCCGGCCTCGAGTCCCGTTAGATAATGTAGTTCGTCCGATACCATCGTTCTTCTTCCTCCCTATTACCAGCCCCGCGCCTGGCTGATGAGTTTGACATTCTCCCAGCCGTCTTCCGGTTTAAGCGGATAGGGCACGCGGCTCACAATGTGACGCCCAAATGCTTCAACCTGCAGCTTATAGGTTGGCGAGAAAGGTAGCTTGACGGTACGGTCCTTGCCGCCCTTCAGTCCTGTGGTAATGGAACCTTCCATGCCGAGCATACCATTATCAATAATGATAAAGCCGTTGTCGGCGTAGAACTCCAGTCGAGAGCGGCCCGGCACCATGCCGGTGGATGCGCTCAATGTGCCAACAGAGCCGTTCTTAAAGGAGATCATCGCCACGGCGTGATCTGGCGTCCTGTAGCCCCAACTCGGGCTAGATTTGTGCGTCGCCATGACCTTCTTGGCGTCACCCAGAAACCAGCGCAACTGATCGATCAAGTGAGTGCCGATATCGTTGAATGCCCAACTGCCGACCTGCTTCTCGCGCGAATGCCAGCCGCCAAGCTTGACCGGATAGGGATAATAGTAATGCGCACGGCCATGCACCGGTTTGCCGTAACGGCCCGCTCGCCAGTCCTTTTGCAGCTGCTGAATTTTCTTACTGTGGCGAGTGTTATAAGCTACATGCAGCTTGCGACGCGCTTGCTTGGCGGCACGCATCATGGTGCGGCACTCCGCCGGTGAGATTGCCATCGGCTTTTCGCACAGCACGTGCTTACCCGCCTTGAGCGCCGCCACCGCGTGGTCTTTATGCAGGTAAGTTGGCCCGCCGATCCACACGGCGTCGATCGACTTGTCAGCGACAAATTCCTCAAGCTTGGAATAGCCGTTTGCAATGCCATGACGCTGGCAAAAGGCTGTCGCTTTTTCACGCGTCGAGGAAAGCACGGCGCGTAGCTCCGCCCCGCGTGCCTGCTCGATGGCCGGTGAGAAAGTGTGCTCTGACCAACTCGTCGAACCAACAATGCCCCAACCAATTTTTTTGCTCTTGACCGTCTTCTTCGCCACTTTCTCCTCCCACTGTCTGAAGCTGGAATTCAGGTTTACCGAGCGCGCTGCATCTCACCATCCCAACGCCGCGAGAGATCGGACGAGATGCCAAATTGATCAAGGACACGCGCAACAATATGATTGGTAATATCCTCGATGCTTTGCGGATGATTATAGAAGGCCGGATTGGGCGGCAAAATGCGCACTCCCATGCGGCTCAAGCGCAACATGTTTTCGAGATGAATATCATTGAGCGGTGTCTCGCGCGGTACCAGGACTAGCGGTAGATGCTCCTTAAGCGCCACATCTGCCGCCCGGTGAACGAGATTCTCGCTCATGCCGAGGGCGATCGCAGCCAGGCTGTGCATCGAGCAGGGCACGATTGCCATGCCAATGGTACGGAACGAGCCGGACGAGATCACTGCAGCCATATCACCGGAGCTGTACAGCGCGCCTGCCCGCTCCCGAAGATCCTCGACCCGCAGACCGGTCTCATGCTCACGGGTCTGCTGCCCCCAGCGACTCACCACCAGGTGGGTTTCCACACCAGCGGCAGCGAAGGCCTCAAGGGTGCGTACGCCCAGCACCGCGCCGCTCGCCCCGGTAATGCCAATAACGATTCTTTGCAAAGCCCCTCCCATCAAAAGTTCAAACGGGATGAAACTACAGCGGAAGCAACTGGACAATGGGGAATACGCAATGAGCCAAATTTTTAGTTCGAACTAAGCTTGTTCAAGTTTTTGCGCGACCTAAAAATGAACAATGACCGACCATGGTTCGAGACCAATAGTCCACGCTAAGTGACCGAGCTATACGGACCCAATGCTGGAGTTCATCTAATCCTTCGCGATGAATGTTGATTTTGACAACCTACTCTCTACGCCCTAATCAGTGAAGCTCGACGATATTTCGCTTGTTCTCGGCGTCGATGCTCCGGATCTCAGCGAAGTGCCCTGTACCAAGCGGACTTGGCTATATGTTTAGACTTCTCCCTTCCCGTATCGATCACCAACGGCTAGTGGTTCAGCGTCAGAATTGAGACCCTTTGCAACGGCGCGGTGTAGCTTTTCAACAATCTGACCCGCGCCTAGGTGCATTGCGATGGCAGCACCATCCGCGTCACACTTATCTCACCTGAAATTTGCCCTCGTATAGAGCTATTCCTCGAGAACCCATAAGGGCTTACGCCAATTTTAAAATCGCGCTAGTGTCGAACGCGCGAATCAGCATGATAGGGCAAGATGCTTTATTTGACGCGAAAGATTGGCGACGCCGTGGTGATCAACGACAAGATTGAAGTTACCGTGGTTGAGATACGCGGACGTTCCGTAAAGCTCGGATTTACCTTTCCAGAAGATGCAACCGTGCTGCGCAAGGAGATTCACGAAAAAATCCTGTGCGATAATGTTGAGACGGCACAGCCCAGTGAGGCGCTTGAAGGCGCTTCCTGCGACGCCAGAAAACTGACAAGTGGCCCCGGAGAACAGGACAGCTGATGAGTACACCGTATTCTGGCGTAAAATCTCTGAATTAAGCCGTTGTTGGGGGCTAGCTGCGCGATAAACTTTGTTTGAGCTAGGCCTGCAAGGCTTTCCATATCCACTTTGTCGTAACCTCAAGCCACCCCGCCTTATCAGACCCGAGAAGCGCGTTTAAATCCCACGCCCAATGCACCCACACGAGGGCAACGTCAGGCCGGCGCAGCGAGAGATAGTCGCGAATTTTTCGAGCTAATCAGCTTTATATGCTGCTTCCCTCCGCGCTATATAAATGCCGCTGGCTACGATAATAGCCGCACCAACCCAGGTCCAAAGATCTGGTAGTTCTGCAAAAATCGCATACCCCAATATTGCTGCCCCGATGAGTTGGCAATAGTCAAAAGGGGCCACAAGCGAGGCCTCTGCATATTGGACCGCTTTAATCATCCCAATATGCGCAAATGCACCGGCGAGCCCAAGGCCCACAAAGACAAGCAAATCAATTAGATTTACTGGAGTTATCCAGAACAACGGCAATAAGACTGTGGATGCGACGCAAGCAACCACCATTGCATAAACAGCTGTTGTCCGCGGATCATCTAGCGTAGCCAAGCGGCGAGTCTGAATGATGAAAAGCGCATAAAGAATCATTGATGCAATAACTAATGCGACCGACCAATGCGCATCACCACCCGGTCGAATGATGATCAACGCACCGACAAAACCGATTGCGACGGCAACCCAGCGAGGTGCCCTCACTCTTTCACCAAGCAGAAAAACAGAGAGTACCACAACCATCAGTGGGGCCGTGAGACCAATTGCTGTAGCAGTTGTGATGGGCAACCAGATTAGGGCTACCCAATAACACGCTACGGCAACAACTTGTACAAGCGAACGGGAAAGCTGCCCCCTAAGGTCGAGCGTAGTAAAAAGCCTTGCCAAATTTTGTCCTGGCACGAAAATGACCAGAAGAAAGGCAATGTGAATTACGCTTCGAAACCATATAATCTGGACCAGGTGATAGTCTGTTGCCAGATATTTTGCTGCAGCATTTGACGCGGGAAACATCAGCATAGACGCGAAACACATCCATAGGATGCCAAAGATCTGACGTCTGCCCGGCCCACGTGCCATTATATTCATAGTAAGATTTTCGCAATCCAGATACACAAGTCACTGGTGCCCAACCTGTCCCCGAAAGACTGATTGGCGACAAAAGCATCTGCTTCACACATGATCTATGTTTAATGTTACCATCCGGCAATTAATGGTCATCGAATGCCTTAGGGTTCATTATATTTACAGACCATAATCAGCATGAGGCGAGATGGATGAGCGCGGGATCAACTGCGAAAGCCAATAAGCCGCGAGCAATTGAGGATGCAGAACGCGTAGTAATTGCCAGGAAAGAACAAGCTACCTACGTGGCCGGGCGCCGAGAATGGATGAAATATCGTGAGCTTGGCGTCTCCAAAGCAAGTAACGGGCACATACGCGCACAGGTGACATCCGCTTCGAAAGCCCTATCAGAGCCTACTGGTTGGCACATCCACCTATGTGAAGGGCAGTTCGTCTATATGCTTGCCGGCTGGATTGATCTCGAATTTGCCGGAGATAGGGTTGAGCGGTTAGAAGCGGGCGATAGTGTCTATATTCCTGGTAATATACCACATAACGAAATTGCTACCTCTGATTCTTTTGAACTCGTGGAAATCAGCGTACCAGCTGATATGGGTACCAAACCCTGCGAACGGCCTAGCACCTAGCGTTACCCGAAGCGGGCAGTGCCAAGTCGCCAGCCCTAAAGGCACTCACGGTTTTTTTGAGGTCAATCAGCTTCGTATAGATATAATCGCGCACACCTATCAATTTGGTTTTTACGAGGGAAAGACTCATAGCTATGGAAAAGTATACGAACGTCGTGCGGTTTCTCGTTAAGGAAGGCCAACAACAGGCGTTTGAAGAACTATTTAAGTCAACTCGGCCTTGGGAGGGTTTAACACTGCATGTTCTCGCGAAGACTGGCGAACGCAGCTATGTTTCTTATGGCCTCTGGGAGACTGAAGCTGCGATGGTTAAGGCTAGACCAAGTATGATTTCGTTGCTTGAGTCGGGCCGAGATCTGCTTGACGAAATGTCACGTGAATTGGGAGTAACAGACCCAGTTTCTGGACCAGTGATATTTGCGCAGGAACAATAAGGCCCCCACGTATTTCCGGAGTTATTTATTCTAGCCCTAGAAATGTTGCCGCTTCATCCAGAATATCCCTTTCAACTGAAGTTGACTTGGCGCGCCCATGCTTCTCCCAGTGAAAAATTTCCTCACTATAGGATTCCAGAGAGATATCCCCGACGCTCTGGCCGCTGACCAGCTTGACCGCCAAATCGGTCGCCGGATAGTGCTCAATAATTCTAGTGAGGCGATGAAAACCTTCTTCTAGCCATGCCTTCGCATGAGTTTCTGACTCTGGATTTTGGCTCTTCGTCAACAGTTTCGCCGCCTCGACGAATAACTCGTTCGCTTTAGCAGTGTCTGCATGAAACTTGTTGGCGGCGGTCGCATCTTCTACCTGCTGGCTCATACTGAAGGCCTTAACAAATTTTTACAGTTATTCAGCTTCGAGTTCTTTTAGCGCCTGCTTAGCGTCACTGTCTCCCTGCTTAGCTGCCTTGCTATACCACTTGATGGCTTCGACCTTAGACTTTCGAACGCCAGACCCATGGGAATACATCCAACCGAGAAAATTTTGGGCATCTGAATCACCTTTTTCAGCAGCTTTCAGTGTCTCCGCGACTTCCTTCAACATATCTCGTTTGTTTTCCGCTTCCTCCCGAGCCTTTCTAGCCCACAATTGAACACGTCTCAGCATTAAACTCCCCAGCAATTGTGGTAACAATTTACCCCATGCTTAATGTTAACCAAACAATCTCCAATCAGTCATTAAATTCCTTTCAGCTCAACATCACTAGGTGGTCCACAGAATACTTCCTCAGACCCTCTCCCACTTCTCCAGATTCCATGATTCTGGCCCTGGAGATCAGACCCTACAGCGCTTGGGAGTACGTTAATCGTCTCGGTGGGTTTTTTCGTGGCGCTCGTGCAACTCTTGGGCCTCGATGCTTAGGGTTGCGATCGGGCGTGCTTCAAGTCGCTTTATACTTATAGGCTCGCTGGTTTCTTCGCAGTAGCCATAGGTATTGTTTTCGATGCGCTGGATCGCAGCATCGATTTTGGAGATAAGCTTACGTGCCCGCTCTCGAGTCCTTAACTCTACCGTTCGCTCCGCTTCCGATGCAGCGCGATCCGCCAGATCAGCTTCCTGTAGGGTTTCGGTTTTTAGTTTCTCAAGCGTCGTGCCGGTGTCCTCCAATATCCCCTCTTTCCAATCCAAAAGCTTGTGATGGAAATACTTCCGCATCACCGGATTCATGAACGGTTCGGACTTCGTCGGCTTGTAGTGTTTTGGAATTTTGACGGTTTTCTTGCGAGCCACGGCGATCTGATTTTCCCTGTTCAAACATTCTAACGGGCGCGGAGTATAGGAATCCGAAGGCCACTCGACAAGATACCGTGACGAGATCGACTATTTCCCCAAACGAAGAGAGATATTAGTTTAAATTTAGTGGTTAAAAAGAAACCTGTAGCAGCTCAAATGTTCTTATTTGGCGAATTTCATACGGACCCGCAACTCGGTCTCATCGGAAATGGCGCACAGGCGGAGGTAGGCGTTCTCCGCGCTGGCCGTCTTCAGTTCGACCAACCAAAGGAGCAGGATTCGAAACGGAATGTCGCCAGCCAAGAGACCAAGTTTTCCAAGTTACGAGAAGCGCAATCGGAAACATCCTAAAACGCCAGAACGGCAGAATTTGGTACTCCCGCGGCGCCGTCATTCACGACCGGCGCCACGGCGCCCTCGCACACACCAACCGGGGAAAATGTTTGTCTTGTCACCGAACACGCGCACAGGGCGTTTCGTCGGCTTTTGCAGAATCATATTATGCGCTAATGCTGCACTAGGTTTGTCCGGCAAGAACAACCCATCCATGACAATAGGACATACAGACCGGAGCATAGTTGATGGCCTTTGCCCGCTCCTGAATCGACCGCATCCGCGAATCGCGTTATCGTAGGACAATGTCGTGGGAAGTATTCACCAGCCATCTCGCCGCAGGGGACTGGGTGCGGCATCCCGATCGCCCGGAATGGGGCCTCGGGCAGGTGCAGTCCGCCCACGGCAAGCGCCTGACGGCAACCTTTGAGCACGCCGGCAAGCAGTCGATTAATGCAGAGGTATTGTCACTTGTCCGCGTAGAGCCTCCGCAGGCCGAAGCAGATGAGTAATAACCTATGAACTTTAAGCAGTTCGATTATCTCATTGCGCTCGCCCAGGAGCGTCATTTCGGGCGCGCAGCGAAGCGCTGCAATGTCGCCCAACCAACCCTCTCGACCGCAATTCGCCGGCTTGAGGACGAGTTGGGCATACCGATCGTCATGCGCGGCCAACAATTTATTGGCTTCACCGCCGAGGGACAGCGCGTTCTCGAGTGGGCTGAGAGAATTGCTGCTGATCAGGATGCCATGGTGCAGGAATTGAGCGAAATGCGTGGCAGCCTACATGGCCGACTCCGCATTGGCGTGGTACCCACAGCGCTGCCCGTGGTCTCACGTCTGACGCTGCCTTTCTGTGAGACCCATCCCGATGCAACCATTACAGCGCGCGCCATCAGCTCGCTTGAAATCCAGCAAGGCCTCGACAATTTCGAAATCGATCTCGGTATCACCTATCTCGACAACGAACCCATGTCAGGCGTGATCTCGGCACCGCTTTACCGGGAGCATTATTGCCTCGTCCGCGCCCACCTAAAGAAGCGTAGGCCGCATATTGCGACGATCTCCTGGCGCCAGGCTGCGGATTTGCCGCTCTGTCTTTTCTCTCCCGACATGCAAAACCGACGCATCATTGATGCCGCATTCTCTGCCGCTGGCTGCCGTGCCACGCCCCAGATTGAAACCAACGATCTAGCCGATATCGGCCTTCACGTAAAAACAGGCAAATGGGCTGGCATCGTGCCACGCCACGTGCTGGACATGCTTAACCTACCTACAAGCGCCGAGACGCTGGATCTCGTCGAGCCAGAAATCTCCCATGCGGTAGGGCTGGTGGTCGCCGACCGCGAGCCAAGGCCGCCAACCGCCAAGGCCATGCTTGCCTTGGTCAATGGATTAAGCGAAGACGACATCTTCGCGCGTCATTGATAGATTAATTTTATTGAATAATTATTATAATAGATTTTACAAATTAAGCTGGCTTTGACACCCTGCTACTGCAACAAAAATACGAGCAGGTGACGATGGCAACATCGAAAAACAAGATCCGCAAATTCGGACATCCTGGAAAAGGTCGGCGAAGTGCGCGCTATGAAGGCAAAGGCCGCCAGGTTGATCCGACTGCGCTTGCCGACATCCAGGAGCTGCTGGGCAACGCGCCGCGCCGACGCGATCTCCTGATCGAGCACCTCCATCTCATTCAAGATAGCAAGGGCCAGCTTTCCGCCCGGCATATGGCGGCACTTGCCCATGAGATGAAACTATCCCTCGCAGAGGTCTATGAAGTCGCCACCTTCTATGCCCATTTCGACGTGATAGACGACGGCGGAGCAAGCCCGCCGCCAGTGACAATTAGGGTGTGTGATAGTCTTTCCTGCGAGATTGCAGGCTCTGAAGCGCTCTATCAAGCCCTGGGTGAGCAGCTTGATGTAACCAAGATTCGCTTTCTCCGCGCACCTTGCTTGGGACGCTGCGAATGCGCGCCGGTAGCTGAGGTGGGCCATCGCCACATTCTATCTGCGACTCTCGATTCCGTCGAAAAAGCAGCTAAAACCGGTCAGACCGAGCCCGAGATAGCGCCCTATATTGATCTGAATCAGTACATGAAAAATGGAGGTTACGGCCTTTTAAAATCATATAAAAATGGAGATTCAGACGTCAACGATATCCTCTCGGTGCTGGAGGATAGCAATCTGCGCGGCCTAGGTGGTGCGGGCTTTCCGACAGGGCGCAAATGGCGTTTCGTGCGAGCCGAACCAAAACCGCGCTTGCTAGCGGTTAATGCCGATGAAGGCGAACCAGGAACGTTCAAAGATCGCTACTACATGGAGCGCGATCCTCACCGCTTCCTTGAGGGTATGCTGATCGCTGCCTGGGCATTAGAAGCTGAGGAGTGCTTCATTTATCTGCGCGACGAATATCCCGGAATCCGTCACATATTAGAGACGGAAACCAACAAGCTTCAAGCCGCTGGTCTCGCGGAAGGCACCAAGATCACTCTCCGGCGCGGAGCTGGCGCCTATATCTGCGGCGAGGAATCGGCGATGCTGGAAAGCATCGAGGGCAAACGCGGCGAACCACGTCACAAACCACCCTTTCCAGCCCAAGTTGGCCTGTTCGGCCGCCCGACCTTGATTAACAATGTCGAGACCCTTTATTGGGTGCGCGATGTTCTGGAGCGCGGCGCTGACTGGTTCGCAGGTGAGGGCCGCAACGGGTCCAAGGGTCTACGTACTTTCTCCGTCTCGGGCCGGGTAGCGGAACCCGGAGTCAAATTAGCGCCCGCTGGCATCACCGTTAATGAATTAATTCAGGAATATTGCGGCGGTATGGCCGAGGGCCACATCTTCAAGGCCTATCTGCCAGGCGGTGCTTCCGGCGGCATTCTCCCCGCCTCGAAAGGCGATATCCCACTCGATTTTGGCACGTTGGAAGGCGAGGGCTGCCTGATAGGGTCTGCTGCTGTGGTGGTGCTTTCCAACCAGGATAATATGCGCGCTGCCGCGCTCAATCTAATGCGCTTTTTCGAATATGAAAGCTGCGGCCAATGCACGCCCTGCCGAGTTGGAACAGAAAAAGCCGTCAAGCTAATGGCGGCGTCCGAATGGGACGGTCCGCTCCTCACCGAGCTCAGCCGGACTATGATGGAGGCTTCGATCTGTGGCCTTGGTCAGGCCGCGCCCAATCCCCTTCTCATGGTGTTGAAGCATTTTCCCGAGGATCTAACATGAGTGGCAAGATCAGCTTTACCCTAGACGGCAAGCCCCTGGAAGCGGAAGTAGGCGAAACGATATGGCAATGTGCCGCCCGCGCCGGTATTGAGATCCCCCATCTCTGCTATTCCAAGGCACCGGATTATCGCGCCGATGGCAATTGTCGGGTGTGCATGGTCGAGATTGAGGGCGAGCGCGTACTCGCCGCCTCTTGCATCCGCACGCCCACAGAGGGCATGGCGGTAAACTCTGCGACCGAGCGGGCGAAGACGGCACGCAAAATGGTGATGGAACTGCTCGTCGCCGATCAGCCACCGCTCGAAAGCGGCCATGATCCAAATTCTGAGCTATGGCAGTGGGCCAAGGAAATGGGCCAGACGACGAGCCGTTTCCCCGCCCGCCAGACACCGGCACCGGATACCAGCCATAAAGCTATGGCGGTCAATCTGGACGCCTGCATTCATTGCACTCGCTGCGTCCGCGCCTGCCGGGAAGTGCAGGTCAATGACGTGATCGGCATGGCGGGTCGCGGAGCCAACAACAAGATCGTGTTCGATTTTGACGATCAAATGGGTAATTCGAGTTGCGTCGCCTGCGGCGAATGCGTCCAGGCCTGCCCGACCGGCGCACTGATGCCAGCGGATGGCGTCGGCAAGATCGTGCCTGACAAGCAAGTTGAGAGCGTCTGCCCCTATTGCGGCGTCGGTTGCCAGCTCACCTTCAACGTTAAGGACAATAAGATTCTTTCCGTCGAAGGACGCAACGGACCGTCAAATTCTGAGCGCCTCTGCGTCAAAGGTCGCTTCGGCTTCGATTACATAAACCATCCCCACCGCCTGACCAAGCCGCTGATCCGTCGCGAGGATGCACCGGCTAAACATGCGGACATCTATATCCCGCCCGAAGAAATGCTCAACCATTTCCGCGAAGCGACCTGGGAGGAAGCGCTTGACGCTGCCGCCTCCGGACTGGCACACATCCGCAGCGAAAAAGGCAGCAAGTCACTCGCCGGCTTCGGCTCAGCAAAGGGCTCCAACGAAGAGGCCTATCTCTTTCAAAAGCTGGTGCGTTCCGGATTTGGCAGCAACAATGTCGATCACTGTACGCGACTATGCCACGCCTCCTCGGTGGCGGCGCTGCTGGAGACCATCGGCTCGGGTGCGGTTACGGCGAGCTTCAACGAAGCGCGCCATTCTGATGTCATCATCGTCATCGGCGCCCATCCGACCTCGAACCATCCGGTTGCGGCAACGTTCCTCAAGAATGCTGCGAAGCGCGGTGCTAAGCTAATCGTTATCGATCCGCGCGGCTCGACCCTGTCGCGACATGCCAGCCATTCCTTGCAATTCAAGCCAGGTCGCGATGTCGCGCTTTTGAACGCATTGATGCACGTCATCGTCGCAGAGGGGCTGTATGATAAACAATATGTACAGGCCCATACGGAAGGCTTCGAGCAGCTACGCGATCACCTCAAGGACTTTTCGCCGGAGAAGATGGCGCCAGTTTGCGGCATCGAGCCAGACGTGCTTCGCGAGGTCGCGCATATTTATGCCAGTGCTGAGGCAGCTATCATCTTCTGGGGCATGGGCATTTCCCAGCACATCCACGGTACCGACAATGCCCGCTGCTTGATCTCGCTCGCGCTGATGAGCGGCCAAGTCGGCCGCCCGGGCACCGGCCTCCATCCCCTGCGTGGCCAGAACAATGTGCAGGGCGCCTCCGACGCCGGCCTCATCCCGATGTTCTACCCAGATTACCAGGCAGTGACCGATCCGGAAAAGCAGAGCCGCTTTGAGGACCTTTGGGGCTCGTCACTCGATCTTGACCGCGGCCTTACCGTGGTCGAGATCATGGACGCGGCTCATCAGGGTGACATCACCGGCATGTATATTATGGGCGAGAATCCGGCGATGTCCGATCCCAATTCCCATCACGTGCGAGAGGCCTTCGCCAAGCTCGATTACCTCGTGGTACAGGAAATCTTTCTCACCGAGACCGCTTTTTTCGCCGATGTCATCCTGCCGGCGACCGCCTGGCCGGAGAAGGATGGTACGGTGACCAACACCAACCGGCAGATTCAGATGGGCCGCAAAGCGGTCGATGCACCGGACGGCGTAATGCCAGACTGGTGGATAATCGGTGAGATCGCCAAGCGCATAGGCCTCGATTGGAATTACCTCCATCCCTCTGAGATTTTTGCTGAGATGAAGCAGTGCATGGACTCACTCAACAATATCTCCTGGCCGCGCCTGGAGCGCGACAGCGTCGTTACCTATCCCTGCGACGGCGAGGATCTACCGGGCAACGACGTCATCTTCGGCGACGGCTTTCCGACGCCCTCGAAGCGCGGTAAATTCGTGCCCGCTGGGATTATCTCGCCGGACGAAATGCCTGATGCGGACTATCCGATGGTGCTCTCCACGGGTCGCCAGCTGGAACATTGGCATACTGGTGCCATGACCCGGCGCTCCGAGACCCTTGATTATTTAGAGCCCGAAGCGGTCGCCAGCCTTGCGCCCATGGAACTCGAGCGTCTCGGAATCTGCCCGGGCGATCAAATCGAGGTGGCAACCCGTCGAGGACGCATCTCGCTCAAGGCGCGCGCCGATACCGGCATACCTAAGGGCGTGGTGTTCATCCCCTTCTGCTATGCCGAAGCCTCAGCCAATATGCTGACTAACCCTGCGCTCGACCCGTTCGGCAAGATCCCTGAGTTCAAATTCTGCGCCGCAAAGGTTGAAAAGGCGGCAGCGGTGGCTGCTGAGTGACGACCATGGAGAATCGGCTCAACGCCGCTCTCCACGACGGTATCACGGGACATGCCAAGCGCGTGGTCGTCGGCCTCAACTGGACATTCGTGGAAGGTCCGGCGGGCGCTGGCATAGTGCACACCCCGGCGCGGGGCAGCGAAGGATGCCGCAGCCTACCGAATTCTGGCAGCTACCAGGGGCGCACCCTCGCTGACATCGCCCGGCTCACTGCGTCAAACAATATCTTTGAACAGGTGCTCGGCTATGCCGCGATCAATGCCAATCACAACCGCTTTAATTTAGAAGGCGAACAGATGAATGGTCTCGACATGATCGAGCCACGCGGCGAGCACACAGTGGTGATCGGCCGCTTTCCCGGCCTTGACGAGAAGCTGCCTGGTGCCGCCGTGATCGAACGCGAACCCGCCCCCGGCGACTACCCACCGGAAGCCGCCGTTGACCTGTTGCCGGTCGCTGATTTCGTCGCTATCACCGCGTCGACCGTCTCCAACGGCACCTTGAGCAAGATTCTTGCCCTCGCGCCCGAATCCGCGCTCACCGTACTAGTCGGCCCGAGCGCCCCCCTATGCCCAGTGCTGTTCGACCTAGGTATCGACGTCCTCTCCGGCTTGGTACCCCGCGACCTTGATTTGACCGCACAAAGCGTCGCAGAGGGCGGCACCGTCAAAGCCCTCAGGCCACTCGGGCGTTACGTCACGATTCGGAGATAAACCGCTCCGCCTCAGCAAAATCTTCAGGGCGGTTGGCGTTGAAGAAGGGGTCATGCGATTTGGAAACGAATTCGACCGTGGCGACGTGGTAGCTATCAGTCCACGAATCGATCTTACGAATATCTTTGTCCACAAGAGCGTGACGCAGTTCGTCGGCGAGGGCGATGGGCCAAAGGGCAAATACTGGGTGAGCCCGACTTTGAGAGGAGGCGCGCGCCATATCAGCCCCTTCCTCTTCCACTGCACGCAACAGTCGCGCCACGAGATCGCTGGGTAGGAACGGCGCGTCAGTGGCAAAGCTCGCCAGCCATTTACAACTCAACGCGTTCTCCCGCGCCCATTCCATGCCGGTCAAAATACCGGCAAGGGGACCGGCGTGACCCTCGACCACATCTCGCACCACGGGTAGATCGAATTCGGCAAAGCGTGCCTCATCACCGTGGGCGTTCAAAAGGAGCGGGCCGACCTGGGGTCGCACCCTCTCAAGCACATGGCCAAGGATCGGCTGACCAGCGAGCGGGCGTAGGCATTTGTCGCCGCCACCCATGCGGCGCGCCAAGCCGCCAGCCAGCAGCACGCCAGCGATTTTTGTGCGCTCAAGCAACGGTGACCTCAATGAGCAGTGGTGCGTCGCCGATCAAGCCGTGCAGCATTTTTTCTTCCACCGTTGCAAGCGTGGTCAGTCCGCTCTCCACGATCACCTTGCTATCAAATTTCGAGACCGGCGGCTAATATTTCCTGCCTTACTGAACCGCTTCGTGAGAAGACATTCCACCAAACCAATGTAGTCGCCATAGGACCCATCATCGCAGAATGCGCAGAAAAAATTCGTGTGTTTGCTTCCGCGAGGGCTAAGCCATCGACAGTCCTGATATCATAAAGGCGCGCGACCTAGCGTCGAATGTATGCGCGGATAAAGCCTGAATCGTCCTATCGCGCAGACTATGGCCCAAGCCCCGCATCGCAGTGAAACATTGGTCGATGCGCACGAAGACCTTCTTCAACTGACCGATACACGCGAAATTGCATCCGCGTTCATAGCTCTAAATACGAAGATAGACGCCGGTGCACAGCAAAATCTCCATGCCCGCACCATCCTCCAGAAAAAACTCCGCGCCATGCCGTTTGGGCCAATACAGATTCAGCTTCATGCATCGAACCGGATACGCTCCTCGCCGGCGAGGGCGATGAAACGCTTGCCCTTGGCCCGGCCGATCAGAGTGAGGCCGGTGCGCCTTGCCAGCTCAACGCCCCAGGCAGTGAAGCCGGAGCGCGAAATCAGTACAGGGATACCCATCTGCACTGTCTTCAGCACCATCTCGCTGGTCAATCGCCCCGTGGTATAGAAAATCTTGCCTTCGGGCGTCAGACTGTTTTGCAGCATATAGCCGGCAATTTTATCTATCGCATTGTGCCGCCCGACATCCTCCATATAGATTAGCGGCCGGTCGGTTTCGCATAACACGCAGCCGTGAATCGCGCCGGCCGTAAGATATAGGCTCGGCTGGGTGTTGATTTTTCTGCTGAGAGCAAAGAGCCACGACGTCTTCAACACCGCCTCAGCCGGCAGTTCAATGCCGTCGATATGCTCCATGAGGTCGCCGAATACCGTGCCCTGAGCGCAACCTGAAGTGAGGGTCTTCTTGCGCAGCTTTTCCTCATAATCAGTTTTGCGCGCGGTGCGCACGACGATGGTTTCGATATCCGCATCATAATCAATCCCGGTCACGCGATCATTAGGCAGCAACATGCGCTGATTGAGTAGATAACCAAGAGCGAGATATTCTGGATAGTCGCGGATCGTCATCACTGTGACAATCTCCTGGCCGTTCAAGAAGATCGTCAACGGGCGTTCCTCGACGACACGGATATCCATCTCCTTGCCGTCCTGATCAAGGCCACGCATCTCGCGCGTGAGGCCGCCATCCTCCGGCTCCGGCTTGACGCTGAATTCCATAGCTAACCTTTAACTCTTCACCCTTTAAACGAATGCGCTGACACATGACATACAGTAAAACATGTAGCCCGGCAGCTGAATTTCCAGTGCCGGCGGCACATTCCCGGGGAGGGCAAGATAGAAAGCGGATTTTTCGAGCACACGGCGGTTCAAAGCGCGCTCATCCCGGCCCTGTTGGTTTTTTTTCTTACCGGTGCCCTGCGCCTCGCCAATGGGCGAGAACGCGGACCTCTCGTTGCTGGCACGGCCGTTGGCCTCACCTTTGCCGCGGTCTATTTCATAATTGTCGGCATTCCACCGCACCCTCCAGTGGGCTCCCTCGACAAGCTGGTGTACGGCGCAACGTGTAGCGCTGTACTCGGATTCCTAATTGACAGCCTTCGCCTGCCGCCCTACATGCGCTGGCTAATCTTTCCCGCTGGCGCAGCGGCCCTACTCTATTGGCTGGAACTGCCTGGCATTGAAAAAGCGGGCTTATGGGCCTGGGCCGGTCTTGGCGCCATGTGGCTCGCAAGCATCACCGTGCTGTGGCGTCTCGAAACGGAACGCGACAACGGGATTAAACCTACCATCATGATCATGGTCGCAGCCCTTGGTCTAGCGGCGGTGGCGGCTGTCGGCGGTGCAATAGAGATTGCACACCTTGCCATCGTCCTTGCCACCGCATTGTTCGGTTTCGCCGCCTGGAACTGGCCGACCAGCGTCTTCCCCTACAGTGCGTCGCTGCTCATGGGCGCGGGCGGGTCTCTGTTTCTCCTCGCCTGGATTGCTGCACTGCACTATCACGATGTGAGTCTACCTGCGCTCATCGTACTGCTGCTCGTCTTTTTCGCCGATCTCGCCGCGCGGCATATGCATCTCGGCGAAAGCCGCGCCGGACGGGCGGCCGCACCCATCGTCCTCGCTGCAGTCTGCTGCGTACCCGCTCTGGCCGCGGTGGTGATCGCATATTTCCTGAATGTCTAGTAATTAGACGCGAAGAAAGAAAAACAGTGCCCGGGCAATTTCCTCAGGCGTCTCTTCGGGCAGAAAATGCGCACCGTCAAGACCACCGCCGATGACATTGGCAGCACGGGTTCGCCATATTTCGGTGACATCATCATACCAATTGTCGAGTCGGTTGCCCCAGAGCGCAAGCATCGGACAGGCAATCTTTTGTTCTAGATCCTCCGCGTCATGTTCAAGATCAATGGTGGCTCCCGCACGGTAATCCTCACAACTGCCGTGTATCACTGCCGGGTCGACGAAGCAGCGCTCATATTCGGCGAGCGCTTCAGGGGCGAAATATCCTAGGTCTCCGGTGCCCCAGCTCTTGAGACACCAATGGAGGTAATAGAGCGGGTCAACACCAATCAGTCGCTCTGGCAGGTCAAACGGCTGGCTCAGGAAAAACCAATGATAATGAGCCATCGCCTTTTCCTTGTCGGTCTCGGCGAAGACGGTATGGGTCGGCACGATGTCAATTACGGCTAGTCGCTGAACTTTGTCGGGATAATCGAGGGCCAGGCGGTGGGCAACGCGCGCGCCCCGGTCATGACCGACGAGAGTAAATTTTTCGAATCCGAGGGCCGCCATCAAAGCAGCCTGATCGCCAGCGCTGGCGCGCTTGCTATAGGCGAAATGATCCTCATCTGTCGCTGGCTTGGCGCTGTCACCATAGCCACGAAGATCGGGTGCCACTACTGTGAAATGCTGCGCCAGGATCGGCGCAACCGCATGCCACATGGCGTGCGTTTGTGGATAGCCGTGCAATAGCAACACAGGCGGCCCCGCACCACCTTGCACAAGATTGATGGGGACGCCGTCGGCATCTACCATCTTAATTTCGAACCCCTGAAACATCGTGCTCCCCACCTGGGCGTCCAAATTCTAAATTCTTGCTACGAACAAAATGGCAGAGGCCCGTCAGCGCAACCTTTTTATCGTCGCACTGAGAGACACCGGCCCCACCTCACCTGATCTTATGGTGCTGCCATTCGACTGCGAGCCGGCACAACTTTACGCAGAGCTGTTAGAAGGCGCGCGCACCCAACCACGCAAGACGTTGCAATCAGAAGCCCCCGAGGAACTGCAAATGAGGTTCGCGCAGCATACCGTTTTTTACCGCTTTCCCGACTATATCGAGGTCAAGATCGTCGCCTCCGAAAATGGCCGCACGCCATTGACGGTCTCTCACAAAGGACGCTACATGCTGGAGAATTTAAGCGTCAACAAACGATGAGTGAAACGCTGGTCTGCAGCGTTGAACGAACGCTTGGCTGGTCAGAGCCTAATAACCTGGCCTTCGCGGGCTACGCAAGAGCCTGGCAGACGCGTTTCGAGGGCGGTCTGCACCTCTTCTAACAAATCATCGAAATGATCCGGATGGTGCTGGAAGGCGGCCATGTGCTTGGCGCCCGCCATCTGGCAAAGACGCAACCCCTCTTGCCAAGTAGAATGCCCAGCCATTTCGACATTGTTGATCTCTTCGTCCAGATAATAGGAATCATAGATTACCAGATCGCAATCCTCGATCAGCGCCAATACATTTTCATCTGGTTGATCCGGTTGGTGCCCGGTGTTGCTCACATAACCCAATGCCTTTCCGCCATATTCGATGCGGTAGCCGGTCGCACCGATTGGGTTGTTCAGCGCGGTCGTCTTTACGCTGATGCCGTCGCGTGGCTCAAAACTGTCCCCGGCGACAAAATCACCCCATGCCTTTAGCCCGCCAATGAAGCTGAGTGGAATTGGAAAGAGCGGCGAAGTCATAAGATTGGTCAGATTCTGTTCGATGCTACCATTGGAGCCGAGATGCCCAGCCCACACCTTAAACTCGTTCGCTGGGTTGTATCCGGCACTAAAAAAAGGAAGTCCGCAGGCATGATCGAAACGGCTCACAGAAAAAAAAATGTCCGCCTGGATTGGTTGCGACTGGTCGAGCGCCAAACCGAACGGGCGAATACCGGTGCCACATTCGAGAATGATCAGATGAGTGCCGCAACGGACTTCAACACAGGGCGTATTACCACCAAAGCCAAGCGTCCCTTTGTTGGTTGTCGGTATGCCGCCCCGCACGCCCCAAAAACGCAATTGGAAATCTTTGCTCCCGGAGTCCTGACCCGAGTTTATCTGCCCCGCCATGGCTCTCCACGTTTTCCTGCTTACTTCAAGCCGCCCCGTTCGACACCCCGTAACTGCCAAAAAGGCAAGTCATACGCTCATACCATTTAGACATGGCATCGTCTTCAATAAATATAGCCACTGAGCAGCGCAATTCCATGATTTTACATGTACCAAAGAAGGCGCAATTGCCATACAGCGGCTCGCCAACGGCGGGATATCACCTCTCTTCCAGCACAGAACGCATCGGCTCAAAAGTTCTTCGAAGGGCTCTTAATTGGCTTTTGCTTATGTCGGAAAATTCTTCCCGGTTCATACCAAGTCTATTTTTTCGTGCGTCGTGCGAAATTACATTCTGCTCGACGGCGTGCCTAGTCTCACCGCCAAACAGGCTTGGGCGGTCCGGATATATCTCCTCAGGATAACAGGCAATTATCCAAGATGTTGGATCACCCGGCCCACATCGTCCAACACTGGAAACTGGCTTTAGACGCTGGGGGCGATCTCGTCTTTTTGACCAAATCGCACAGTGACGAATGCGGATTCTAATCTCTTATGCGCCAGTGACATGCGTATGCACCAACAATAGGGGCTGGGGTGAACATCGTTTACGCCCCGCAATTCATAAAGTTTACACGGCATTAGAGTGTCTCCATTTTCCTAAGAAGAGTGCGCGACTATAATTTGCCACCTATCAGTTGAAAATTTGGGAGATAAGATAGTGAAAGCGATCGTCCACCAAGGAGAAGGCCTTGACGGCGCCAGTTACCGCGATATGGGGCTGGATAATGTCGAACCAGGCAAGGTTTGCGTTAAGCTCAAAGCGGCAGCGCTCAACCACCGCGATATCTGGACATGCATGCGCGCCGAGCCGGGCGGTCAGCCATGCATTCTCGGTTCCGACGGCGCCGGCATCGTCGAGCGTGTTGGTGCGGACGTGACGGACATGGCGCCGGGCGACGAAGTCGTTATCAATTCGAGCCAGGATTGGAATAGTCGCGAAGAGGTGCCACTAGGCGAATATAATGCCGGCTACAAAATCCTCGGCTTTCCGGATCACGGCACCTTCGCCGAATATATCGTTATCGGTCGCCATCAGTTGGAGCCCAAGCCCGCCTTTCTCGATTGGCGCGAGGCCGCTGCCACCTGTCTAGTCGGCATTACCACCTACCGCGCGCTTTTCACCGAAGGACGCCTTAAAACCGGCCAGACCGTTGCTATCCCAGGCATCGGCGGTGGCGCTGCAACGCAAGCCCTACTATATGCCAAGGCGGCGGGCGCCAAGGTGGTTGTTACCTCGCGCGACAGCACAAAGCTCAAAACTGCACGCAAGCTTGGCGCCGACCTCGCCGTGGCGAGCGATGACACATGGGGCCAGGAGGTACGCAACTTTACCAATGGGCGCGGCGCTGATATCGTTATCGAAACCATTGGCGAGGCGACCTGGAAGCAATCCATGACAGCGCTTGCCAATGGAGGTCGCATGGTAGTGTTCGGCGCCACCGGCGGCGGCCAAGTCGAGGTCGATCTCGCCAGTCTCTTTCTCCATTGGCAAAGTATAATCGGCACCACCATGGGCAGCCGCGACGAATTTCAGGACATGCTCGCCTTCAGCGAGAAGCACCGGGTTCACCCGGTTATCGACCGTGCCTTCCCGCTCTCGGAAGGCGTTGAAGCGCTGCGCTATCTCGACACCGCTAGTCAGATGGGCAATGTGGTTCTCGATATCAATAATTGATAATGACTCGGCTTCGATGCGGAGGCTAAAAACCTCGCCCTCATCACCAAGAAGCTTCGGGAGCTTTAGTCCAACTTGATCACAATTGAAACCGTTTGATATCGAAGGCCGCAATTTCGGTCGAGGTTTCGCCGTCGAGCAGAAGTTCCGTCATAGCCGCGCCGACACCGGGGCCGAGACAAAAGCCGTGGCCACTGAAGCCGAAAGCGTGGAGCACGCCAGGGGTGGTAGCGCTCGGACCGAGCACGGGGAGATGGTCAGTTGTACAGCCCTCGACGCCGGACCAAAGGCGGATGATGTTGATGTTCGCCATGCAAGGGATCACCTTAGCGCTACGCTGCAACGTGCAAAGCGATTCCTCGGCTATGGCGTGGCCGAAGCCCTCGTCGAGATCGGCAGTTCCGCTGCGCCCGCCGAAGATGAGGTTTCCACGCGGGATCTGACGCACATAGACGTCTCCGCCCACCACACCAAGCGCCGGTTGCATGAAATATGGCACCGGCTCGCTGACCATCATCTGCGGCATCATCGGCCATAGCTCGACTTCTTCGCCAAGCCAAGCAGAGACGCGCCCACCCCAAGCACCGGCGGCATTGACTACCTGGCGCGCGCGCACTTCAAGGCCGTTTTCGCTGCACACGATAAAACCGTCGCCGTCTTTCTCGAGCGCCACCACCGGCTCATACTCGCGGATATCCGCGCCAGCGGTGCGTGCGGCACGGGCGAACGACGGACCAAGCAGGCGCGGATTAGCCTGGCCGTCCGTGTTGCACCAGGCGGCACCATAGGCGCCCTCGCCAAACCACGGGTAGCGCGCCTTGAGCGCATTGCGGCTGATCATTTCCACCTTCAGGCCATGCGTCGCCTGCGCTTCGGCATGGACCGCCATAGCTTCCATGTCCTCGTCATTGCGCGCCACCTTGAGATGGCCAGTCACTGAATATTCGCAATTATTGCCAACCAGCTCCGGCAGATGTTGCCAGATAGCGATGGCGCGCTCAGCGAGGTCTAATTCCTCAACGGCACGGCCGTTACGTCGTACGCCTCCGAAATTGACACCGCTTGCTGTCGCGCCGACCTGTCGCTTCTCTAACAACACGACCGGTACGTCTCTGAGCGCCACATGAAGAGCCGTCGAGCAGCCGACGATGCCACCGCCGATAACGAGAATTTCTGTGTCAACGCGGTTCATATCGACGCCGCCCGTTCGGGATCATCGCGTGCCGCTTTGCCGGCGATACCAACGTGGAGCGGCTTGACAGGTGCTTGGCCGCGCAAACGGCCGACTTCGGCGAGGGGTGCACCCTTCTCGTGAGCGAGAATTTCTGCCGCCGCGATACCGCACATACGCCCCTGGCAACGTCCCATGCCGACCCGCGTAAACGCCTTGGCGCGATTGATCTCCTCCGGCTCTAGGGACTGGCTCTGGCGGATATCGCCCGCCGTTACGCCCTCGCAACGGCAGACAATGGTGTCGTCTGGCAGAGACGCTACCCAGCCTTCAGGATAAGGCAGGGCGCGTTCAAGGGCAACGCGGAAGCGCTGTAGGCGGCGCAAGCGGGATTTGAGAGTCTCCCGGCGCGAATTATTTACAGATTTACCAATGTCGGCTACGAGTGCGAGCGCCGCCAGCTCGCCGCGATATTCCGCCGCATCGGCGCCCATTACCCCGGCACCGTCACCGGCAAGATAAACCCCTGCCACGCTTGAACGACCTTCAGCATCGCTCTCGGGCAACCATTGCCGGGCCATCTCATCAAAACGCATCTTGCAACCGGCAAGCTCGGCCAATTGGCATTCCGGCTTCACTCCCCAGCCAAACGCTACGGCGTCGCAGTCAACGCGCCGCTCACCGCCAGAGGCGGTGCGGTAACGTAGACCACTCACCCGCACATCGCCCTCAATGGCGACCGGTCTCACCCCACGCCTGAGATGCAAACCGTTCAGACGAATCCAGTTCTGGTACCACAATCCCTTAAGGAAGGTCTTCCCGCCGGCGAGAAGAAATGGCAGTACCGGCAGTGCATCGGCGAACCCGGCGGTGTCGAGTACTGCGGCCACTTTTGCGCCGGCATGGGCGTATTGATAGGCTACGAGATAGAGCAGCGGCCCGCTGCCGATAAAAGCAGTGCGCCGTCCGATGGCGCAGCCCTGGGCCTTTAGCGCGATCTGCGATCCGCCCAGGGTATAGGCGCCGGGCAGGGTCCAGCCAGGAATCGGCAGCACGCGATCCACCCCCCCGGTGCAGAGCAGGAGCGCGGTAAAGGGTATGCGCCCGACCCCATCGGGGCCAAAAGTAAAAGCCACATTTTTTTCGATCGACCAGACACCCGTATCGGGACGGTAGTCCACCCGGTCGCGCAAATTGTCGAAGCTTTGGTGCAGCGCCTGGGCCTTGGCCGCCTCGAAGCCATAGCGGAGCTTCGCTGGGCGTTGAAAACCAGCGGGTTGGCGACGGTAAATTTGCCCGCCGTTCGCAGGCGCCTCGTCGACTACCACGGGTTTGAGGCCACGTGCAACGAGCAGCTCAGCAGCACGTGTTCCGGCAGGCCCTGCACCAATAATCAATATTTTTTGGTCACCGCTCATTCAACTTCACCGCCTGTCAAGAGACGCATACCTTCGGCAGCATAGTTCGTGCAAGCGCGGATCGCGTCGCCCTTTTCCTGGCTTACCCAACAATCCTGGCACGCACCCATTAGGCAAAATCCGGCTCGCGCGCCCGGGCCGAACTCGAAATCACGCAGCCTAGCGCCCGCCAACAGCAACGCCGTCAGTACCGTGTCGCCTGCAAGCGCCTTCACCGGAACGCCGTCGACATGGATTGTGATTTCGGGTCGCTCGGACTCGCTCAAGCGAATGAATTGCCCGTTTTGGAAATCGCTGCTCAAGACTTAACTTTCTTCAGATCGCGCGAATATACCCGACCTTTCCATAAACTGCGACGCCCACGCCAATGATCAAGGGCGGAGCTCCAGGTCATAGCAAGATAGAGCATACCGGTGAGCGGCATGGTCAAGGCGAGCCAGGGGGACATGGAGTAATAGCGCAACGTCGGCAGATAGCCCGCCGCCATGAAGAGGAGCGCCGCCACGGCTATTAGCTTGGCACTGAGCACAGGAATGGCGACAAGAATGACTGGCGGCAAAGCACAGGCAAGGGAAAATACGAGTGAGGAGAGCAGAAGAAGAAGAACAGAATGACGCAATTGGGTGAAAGCACTGCGTGCCACCATGCGCCAGATGCTATTAAACCCGTTATAGGGTCGGAGGCTGGTGACCGCATGAGTCAAACCGATCCAAGTGCGCCCACCCCGGCGTTTGACGGCCCGGGCCAGAGAGCAATCGTCGATTATTGCGCCTTGAATGGCAGCGAAGCCGCCAATCGCATCAAGGGTATCGCGCTCAGTCAAAATGCAGCCGCCCGCCGCAGCGGCGATCAGCCGTCCACGCCCGTTGGAAAGACGGAAAGGATAGATCAGCTTAAAATAATAGACGAAGGCGGGCATCAGTAGCGCCTGCCAGAAACCGTGCATATCGAGCACCGCCATGAGTGACAAAAAGTCAACGCCCTTCGCTCTTTTGGCGTCAATCAGAGCGGACAACGCGCCGGGCGCGATGGCGATATCGCCATCGAGGAGAAGTACCAGGGGTCGCGTCAAGCGCTCGCGACCTTGCTCCAGCGCCCACATCTTGCCTGCCCAACCCGGCGGCAGCTCTGTCCCGGAAACTATCTCCAGGTCACAATTTTCTGGCGTATCGCGGCGCGCAGCCTCGGCGGTACCATCCTCCGAGCGATCGTCCACGAGAATTATAGAAAGACCCCTACCCTGTCTGCCGAGTGCAGCAATGACATCGCCGATGACATCCGCCTCGTTGCGCGCCGGGATTAACACGGTGACGTTACCCAGATCGGCGCTTTCGTTTCCGCTGATAACTTCCAGCCGCTCACGGGTGCGCCAAGACTGCCAGGGGGCGAGCAGAATGCTGAGCCATATGGCGGCGCCGATGGCAGAGAGATAAGTCCAGATACAATCGGTCCAGGGCATCCAATCAGAAACGGTCCGCCGTCAAACCGGCGAGATCGATCTCGGGTTCTTTACTCGAAATCATGTCAGCGATCACCCGGCCTGAGCCACAGGCATAAGTCCAGCCGGTGCTGCCATGACCGGTGTCCATATAAAGATTGGCGTATTGCGTACGCCCAAGGATTGGCAAGCAGTCCGGCGTCATTGGGCGGAAACCTGCCCAGCGCTCGGCCTTGGCGGCATCGCCACATTCGGGGAAGAGTGTCATCGTGACGTCGAGAATTGCCTGTGTGCGCGTATGAGAGACGCTATCGTCATAGCCGGTGAGCTCCGCCGTGCCCGCGGCGCGCAGGCGCTCGCCCAAGCGACTCATTACAATACGCCTGGAGCCCTCATGTATGGCAACCTCCGGCACACCGTGATGGCCGGCCGTCGGGACGGTCACCGAATAGCCCTTGAGCGGATAGATCGGCAAGCGGATTCCAATCTTCTTGAGGATAAGCGGACTAAAAGCGCCGATGCTCATGACATAGGCATCTGCGGCGAAGCAACCCTGGTCCGTGTCTGCCGCAACAATTCGCCCGTCTTCCGATTGTAGTCGACGGAGCACTACGCCATAGCGAAAATCCACTCCCTGACGCGCGGACGCATCGGCGAGCGCGGTGGTAAATTTATGCGCATCGCCGGACTCGTCCTGCGGGAAAAAGAGCGCGCCGGCATAGCGCTCGGCACTGGAAGCCAGTGCCGGCTCGACCTCAACTGTACGTCGCATGTCAATCACATCGGGATGAAAGCGCGGGTCCGGATCGGCCATCTCGGCGACCGCCGCATCGTCTAATTGCTGCTGAGTCCGAAACAAATGCAGCACGCCGTCGGCGCGCTGATCATATTGGATCTGCTCTCGCTCCCGCACTTCCTGGAGGCAATCATAACTATATGTGGAAAGGCGCAGTGAAATTTTTTGACTGTAATCAAATCGCTCTTCAGTGCATTGCCGGAGAAATTTGAGTGCCCAGCTCCATTGCGCCCAGTCTGCACGGAGACGAAAAAGATAAGGTCCATCCCTGCGGCCAAGCCATTTTAGCAGCATGCGCGGCACCTCGGGTGTTGCCCATGGCCGGGCCGTGAAGGCGCTTACGATGCCGCCATTGGCGAAGCTGGTCTCCTGCCCAGCACCTGATTTGCGCTCTATCACTGTTACCTCATGGCCGGCCCGGCCGAGATAATAGGCTGCCGCCGTTCCCACCACTCCGGCACCGCAAACAAGCACTTTCACCACGAGCACCCCCCGATTTCGTGCCCGCCATTTCGCATGATTCGACGCGCCTCGGCAAGCATCCAGCAATCTAATCCGAATTGATCGTATCCAACTTTTTGGCGCTATAAAAATTCTGTCATAAAGTAAAGGTCGAGAAATAATAAGTTGATGCGGAAATCGATAAGCAGCTTTGCCGTTTTATTCGTGGCAGCGATTATGCCTGCTACGAACGGCGTGACAGCCAAACTGACGGCACACTACGGGCCATGGCCAACGACCCGCCGGGCGCTGATTGACGAAGCGTTAACAACCTCACGAAAGATCAGCTGAAGGTTCTGGCACGCCGACATAATATGAGTTAACGTCAGCTGTGTTGAAGAAGCGAATTCGGAGAGAAATCCATGAAAACGAGGCACCTTGTAGTCTCAATCGCAGCAGCAGTCTTGCTTGCGGCCTGCTCACAGAGCGGTTTCAGCAATCTCGATTCCGACTGGACATTCACGCAGTTGAACACATTGGAGTCAAAAGCTGCGGCAGGAGACCGCAGTGCCCAACGCATGCTCGGCAACATGTATTACTGGGGCGAATACGTCGACCAAAGCGAATCCAAAGCGATTGCCTGGTGGAATCGTGCTGCGGATAAAGGCGATGAGGAAGCCCAACAGAATGTTGCGTTTGTAACCGCGGGCATGCCGATTGAAGGTGAGATGCTTTCCGGGATCGGTAAAGAATATTTGACTAGCGAGGAATGAAGCTAGCTCGCTTCTACCAACCAGGTTGAGCGAACGGCACTTCCGTTCCAGGGCACCGCGGTCGCCGGGGACCTGTTGGCAGAAGAGGATCTCTCAGTCCTTGAGGAAATTCCTAAGCCGCGCGGCGAGGTTATGTACAATATTTTGGGGAGACCCGCTAACCGACCGTCTCAGACCTTGCGAATAAAATTGTCGGTATAGGATTTTGGCCGGACGCGCCGCATCTGCGGTTCTTTTACGTCATAAGCGATCCCGTTCTTTTTAGCATAGGACTCTGCCTCTTCCCGGCTCGCAAATTTGAGACGTACCTGAGCCTGGGTATCGGCGGAGCCAGTCCAACCCATCAACCCGTCGATATTCCGCTTCTCACTCTGCTCAAATTCGAGCAGCCACTGGCGCGTGTTGGCCCGCCCGGATTGCGTGACCGATTTGGCCGGTTGGTATATTCGTGCCGTCATTTTTTTAACGTCCTTTCGCGACCTTTTATAGTCCATCGGACTAACGAATCAAGCAAGCGCGTTGACAGCCTGCGCGCCTTGGCCCTTTATCGACAAAATTAATCGTAATGCCGAAGCCATCAGGGAGGACATTATGAAAGCGGCAGTATTACATGATTATGACGAAGCCTTGTCGGGAGAAACTTTCGTAACCTACGAGGATGTCGACGACCCCAAAATTACCGCACCCGGCGATGTCATCGTACGCATTGGCGGCGCCGGTGTGTGCCGCACAGACCTCCATATCGTCGAAGGTGTGTGGCGCGGTCTGATTGAGACCGAATTCCCTCATATCATGGGCCATGAAAATGCCGGGTGGGTCGAGGAAGTCGGCCCCGGCGTTGAAAGCGTCAAAACAGGAGATTCGGTGATCGTACACCCGCTGGTCACCAGCGGGAATTGCCTCGCCTGCCGGCGCGGCGATGATATGCATGCCGAGGACTCGAGCTTTCCAGGCATCAACGCTGCGGGTGGCTATGCCGACCTGCTGAAGACCGGCGAGCGCTCACTAATAAAACTGCCACAAAGCCTGGCGCCCAAGGAAGTCGCGCCCTATACCGACGCCGGCCTCACCGCTTACCGTGCAGCCAAGAAAGCAGCTGCGCATCTCGTGCCCGGCGAATATGCCGTCGTGATCGGCGCTGGTGGATTGGGTCATATCGGCATCCAATGCCTAGCGGCGCTCTCCCCGGCAGAAATTATCACCGTCGACATGTCCGACCTTGCCCTTGAGCTTGCCAAGGAGAGCGGCGCACATCATACCATCAAGGCAAACGGTAACGAAGTCGAAGCAGTACTGGAGCTGACCAAGGGTAAAGGTGCCGAGGCGGTGATCGATTTTGTCGGCGAAGGTGGCGCCATCGAGAAAGGCCTAGCGATGACTCGCAATGCTGGCTCCTATTATATCGTGGGCTATGGCGGCAAGATCGAAAATCCGGCGATCGACATGATTATTTCGGAGAAAAACATCATTGGAAATCTGGTCGGAACCTATGCTGAGCTGGTCGAACTAATGGCCTTGGCCGATCGCGGTCTCGTGACCCTCGCCACGAAAGAATACAAGCTTGCCGATGCCAATCAGGCGCTTCACGACCTCCACGCCGGAACGGTCAAGGGCCGGGCAGTACTTATCCCGTAGACCACCGGAACATAACACCAAAGGAAGCAAGGTGATGCCATGCCCCTCTATCTCGTGCGCTGCCGATATACCCCGAAGGCGTGGCAGGGCCTTGTGACCAATCCGGAAGACCGCACCGAACTTGCCAAGCAAGTATGTGAACGCTTTGGCGGAAAGCTTCACAATCTCTTTTTTGCTTTCGGCGAGCATGACTTGATCGAGATTATCGAAGCACCGGACAACAAGACTATGATGGCAATCATAATGGCTTCGGCCTCGTCCGGAAGCTTAACTGACGTGACAACCACTGTTCTGGTGAGCGCGGCGGAGGCACGCGATGCGATGGCGATTGCTGGCGAACAGGCTGGTGTCTATCGCCGCCCGGGAGCCGACTAGCCCCGGCTGGCGCCCACCACCTATGACAACAGTCGCAGACCCAGTACAGACGGCGATCCTTGCCAACCGGTTCGACGGCATTGTGCTCGAAATGTCGAACACTTTGTTGCGTGCCGCCCGCTCGACCGTCATTGCGGCCGCGAAGGATTTCTCCTGCGCCATTCTTACCGCCAATGACGAACTCGTTACCGCAGCGGACGGCCTGCCCGTGCATGTGTTTGGTGTCTCCCTGCAATCGAAGGCGATGCGCGAGCTGCATGACGATATCGCCGAGGGCGACGCCTTTCTTCATAATGATCCCTATCTCGGTAATTCCCATGCCGCTGACCACGCGCTGCTTGCACCGGTCTTCATCGACGGCGTACATCACTTCACCGTCTGCGCCAAAGCGCATCAGGCCGATATCGGCAACAGCGTGCCGACCACCTATCACGCGTTTGCCTGCGACATTTACGAGGAAGGCGCACTGATATTTCCTTGCGTCCGGGTGCAACGCAACTATGAGACGGTGGCAGATATCGTACGCATGTGCCGCCGCCGCATCCGCGTGCCGGAACAATGGTATGGCGACTTCCTGGCGTTAATCGGCGCGGTGCGCATCGGCGAACAGCGTCTCCAGGCGCTTTGCAAAAACTACGGTGTTAAAACGGTGCTCGACTTCATCACTCGCTGGATGGATTATTCCGAGGCACGCATGGCAAATGCCATCCGCTCTCTGCCCTCGGCAAGCCTGCATCACAAAAGCGTCCATGATCCGGTCCAGCCCATCCTGCCCGATGGCATACCGATCAATGTTAACCTCACCATCGAGGCCGAAGCGGAAACGGTCGAAATCGACCTGCGCGACAACATTGACTGCGTCGATTGCGGCCTCAACCAAACCGAGGCAAGTTCCATTGCTAACGCGCTCACTGGCATCCTCAACTGCCTCGACGAGGATATCCCGCATAATTCGGGGGCGTTCCGGCGTATCCGCGTGCGTCTGCGTAATAATTGCATCGTTGGCCGCCCGGCTTTCCCCTACAGCTGTTCAGTCTGCACCACTAATGTCGCAGAGCGACTCATCTACGCTATCCAGGGCGCCTTCGCGCGCCTAGGCGAAGGCTATGGACTAGCCGAGGGCGCATCCTGCATGGGAGCGGCGATGGCTGTGATCTCTGGCTCCGATTTGCGGCGCGGCGATGCGCCTTATGTGGGACAGCTTTTTCTCGGTCTTGGCGGCGGTCCTGCCGGACCGAAGTGCGATGGCTGGCTGACCTATTGCTTGCCGACCGCCGCGGGGAATATCCGTCTCGATAGCGTCGAGCTCGACGAGACGCGTTATCCCATCGTGATCGGCAGCATCCGTATTGTGCCAGGCACCCAGGGAGCGGGCCAGCATTGCGGTGCGCCCGCTACCGAGGTGACCTACGGCCCAACTCTCTCGCCCCTGACCGCCATTATACCTTCCGATGGGCACCATAATGCGCCGCGAGGTGCCCATGGCGGTGGAATCGGTCAACCAGGCGCTACCTTCAAGCGCAACCTGGACGGCAGTGAGGAGAAGCTCGCAAACTTCGTTCAGATCGAGATCGCCCCTGGCGAATCCTTGCGCGGCATAGAAGGTGGCGGTGCCGGCTATGGCAACCCGTATCACCGCGACCCGGCGCACGTTCTGCGCGACGTGGAGCGTGGCTGGGAAACGTCAGAACGGGCAGCAGAAATCTATGGTGTAGTGCTCAGGGGCGCGCGCGCCGCTGACACGTTGGCTGTCGACGCCAAAGCAACAAAAGCGCTACGCGCGCGCAATCAAACCCGAACAGTGAGAAGCAGTTTCTGCCGGTAATTGTTGGCGACGACGGCAAATATTAGGAACGCGCTGATGACGACGGTGTGGATATAGTAGGAGAAGCCGAGTCTAACGAGGCCGTTTTCCACCAGCATGATTAAGAGCGCGCCCATAACGACATTCTGCACCCGCCCGACGCCACCAAAAAAGCTTACGCCCGAAATCAGGCAGGCAACGAGGCTGAGAAATGGATAGTGTATGCCGGCCACTGACTCGCCACCACCGAAGCGCGCCGTGAGCATCAGCGCAGCGATGGATGTGAGCGCCGCCGCCATAACATAAGCCATGAACAGATAGAAGCGCGTGGCGACGCCAGAAAGCTTCGCCGTCCGTCGGTTGCCACCGATGGCATAGAGATAGCGACCCATGCGTGTCCGATCTATGAAGACATATATCAGAATAACGAGGCCGATAGTGATCCAGGCCGGGATCGGCACGCCCGCCGAGGTGCCATAGCCGAGGACATCGCTGAAGATCTCGGGCAAGCCGTAAATCGGAAGCCCGGCGGTGATGATAAGAATAATGCCAAAAGCAACCCACGACATAGCGAAAGTCATCATGAAGGGCGGCACCCGAAACACCGCAACGCCGATACCGTTGATGGCACCGATGGCGGTGCCAGCGCCGATGCCGGCTGCACAACCAGCGAGAATTGCGCCGATGCCCTGACCTGTACCGTGCCAGATCGAGATCATGGTGAGCGACGAAACGACCGACGTCATGGCTATGATGACGCCGATAGAGAGATCGAGACCGCCAGTAAGAAGAATGATCATATGCGCTATCGAGATCAGCACGATATAGACCGATTGGCGCGCAACGTTGAACAAATTCTCGCCGGTTAGAAAACCCTCCGTCGCAAGAGAGAAATAGACGAGGGTGATGATCAGAAACCAGGGCAACATTCCAACCCTGACAAATAGCCGAACGGCAAACTCTTTCAGCTGTCGAATCACGTGAATCTCTTAAGCACGTAACTACGGTCAGTTGGATAACCAAAAATCGATAGGACCAGCCTCGATTGTGCCGTCGGGCATGACCGTAGATTCGAGTTGGGCGTCTCTAAAACTGGCGTCCTTCAAGTCTGCATCGCGGAAATCCGCACGCGTCAAGATAGCCTCGCGGAAGCCCGTATCTCGCAGGGTGGCGGAGGTAAAATCGACACCGACCAGGCTCGCGCCACGAAAGGTAGCGCTACTTAAATCCGCTTCACGAAAATTTGCGCCATCGAGCACCGATTGCTCCATCTTGGCACTGCCCATCTCAGCCTTGCCTAAATTGGCGTTCTTCAAAAATGCCAGGCGGAAGATCGCATGCCACAAATTGGCCTCGGAAAAATTAGTGCCGTCGCAATGCGCACCGGGGAACTCTGCCTGGGACATATTGCAGCGCAAAAACACCGCGCCCTGCAACCGAGCGACCTTGAAATTGCCCCCCCAAAAATTGCCCTCCGTGCAATTGGCCCCGACCAGAATCGTGCCCTGGAAGGTGGCAAGACGCGCATTGGCACCCGCCATATTGGCGCCGGTCAAATCCGCACCCCAAAAATCCGCTTCTCGGATATCCGCGCCAGTGAAATCCGCCTCGCGCAAATCCGCCTGACGAAAATTATGCCCCTTGAGGGCCAGCCCACGAAAACTTTTCATTTATTAACGCACCTCTACTGCTCTGCCGGTAGCGAGATCCCGGGCCTTATTGGCACGTCTACCATTGACCGTCACTTCCGCAAGTCCGTTAGCGTTTTCATACCAGAAGGCGGTTCCATCGGGTACATCAGAAAAAGTTCGCGCGCGGACGAGTTCCTTGCCGCTCACTTCGAGGAGCGTATCTTCGCCAAAGACATTAGCGCGCAGTCCGGTCATGGCGTTGCCAAAATGATCGAGACAGATGATCTGAGCGAGGTCGCTTGGCCAATCGCTACCGACAGTCTCTGCAACTTCAAGCGGCTCGCCTGGTGGGTCCTCCACCTTTACAAAACGCGACGCGACTGGCGAAAAAAGGTCACGGCCGTGAAATCTTGCGGAGAGCGTTTTGGGTTGCCAATCGATACACCACCAGCGCGATTCTTTCGCGTAACGCTCGTTAATTGCTAGGAGGCCGTTGTCAGGCCCGACGAACCAGCACCCATCGGCTTGAAGCGCTATCGCATCGCGTACACCGCCAACGCTGGGATTGATGACCGCAACACACACATCGCCTGGTGCCATCCGGCGGGCAAGCGCTGCGAGCAGATAAGCCGACGCCTTAGCATCAAAGACCGGAGCATCGGACATCTGCTCAACTGCAGGCACTCCCGGCACCGCCCGCGCCAGAACTGCGCGCATCTGACCTACATAGGGCCCAGCGGCACCGAAATCGTTGAACAGTAGGATCACGCTATCGCCTCACTTGGAATTGGGACGAAAAACCCTTAATTGCTATGATACAGGCTGGGTTCTGGAGAGAATTGTCATGTATCTGAAAGAAATCAACCATCTCGCCTTCATTACCGCTGATATGGAGGGAACGATCCGCTATTACCGCGATCTACTCGGAATGAAATTAACCCATGGCATTGGCCATAACGGCTACCGCCATTATTTCTTCAAGACCGCCATTAATTACATTGCCTTCTTCGCCTATGACGGCGCCCAGCCCATGGAAAAGAAGTTTCACGGAACGCCCAGCACCAAGTCGCTAGGCTTCGACCATCTCTCCATCACTGTAAGTTCGAAGGAAAATTTGTTCGCCCTCAAGGACCGTCTTGAAGCCGCCGGGATCGAAGTGACCGGCGCGGTCGACCATGGCGTCATCTGGTCAATCTACTTCTTTGACAACAACAATATTCCGCTTGAGGCGAGCTGGAACACTTGTGAAGTGATCAAGACACCGGCAATCGTCGAGGATGACCCACTGGCCGTCGCAGAGGAGGGCGCCGAACCCCAGCCCGGAATCTGGCCTGAGGTAACTGCTCCCACCCCACCGGACAAAATGACTGCCCATCCCGGCAATGGCTTCGAAATGCGGGATGTGCTGATTGAAAGGGGTCTAGTGACGCCAAAACCCGACTATGCAAAAGACGCAGCAGATTAAGCTTCAAGCCCTTCTTCCTCTTGGTGGAAAAAAAATTACGAAGCTAAGGAAGCCCAAGCACGCGTCTTATGCTTAATTCGCCTCAACTCTCCAGCCTCACTCCCGAGCCGGTAAGGAGAGACATATTCATTTCGCCAAGAACTTTTTCCTGATTCCGGCGGCTACACTGTATTTCGGATCGACAAAATTGCCCAGCCTGACGATGCCGCATTGACTGAGCATCATATAGGCATCCCATTTGTTAAAGCCGTAATCGGCCTCCATCCACCGGATCAACTCGCGATAAGCAATACGCGTCGCGTCCTCGAGCGGCCGGGCGCTGCCGATGCCAAGAATCATCTCCTCGGTCTCCAAGCGCGGCCAGTCGAGGGTCCAACCCTTGATCAAATCGACCTTGATGGTGGTGGTCGAGCAATATTCCACAGCCGTGCCGCATACCTCGCCGTCGCCCTGGCAGGCATGGGCATCACCAATAAATAGGCGAGCGCCTTCGGTGCGCACTGGCAGGTAGGTCACCGTGCCGGGGCCCATATCGGGTATGTCCATATTACCGCCGTGGTTGTCTGGCGTGAGCGAATTTATCGAATCGATCTCGGGCGAGCAGCTCAGCGTGCCGATATGCGGCTTGTAGGGCAGCGTGACACGATCCGACCAGTAGACATTATCCTCGTCTACCGGAATGCGCCTGACTTGCTCGGGCAGTGGATCGTTGAGGGTCGCGGTATAGTTCGTACCGGTTAGTGCGCCAAATTCCGGGATCATCGCTACTATGCCGTGCGGGTCATCGCCGCGCGGATACATTGAAGCGATATAGACCGCCAGCGCATCGCCCATCTCCGCGCCCTCGATCATGATCGGTCCATTCTGTGGATTGAGGAAGGGCACGCGAAGCTTTTCACTCGGCTTGTCGCTGTCCTTGGTGAGTTTGCCCTCAAAGGCATCACGCGTATCTACCACCACCGTATCGCCTGGCTTGATGGTCATCACCGGGTCCGAATACGGGCCCATGGTGTAGTGATAGGTTCCTTGCATCTCTTCGGTGAGATGATGGGTCATTCCCGTCGCGTCACACCCGACGCCACGCTTCGCCATGATAGAATGACCGAGCCACGCCGCCAACGCCTCTTGGTCCACCGCCATAAGTAATCTCCTAGGTTTATATGCAGTTGCCGAAGATCATCCTGGAGCCGTCCAATCCGATCAAGCAGTATAATTCTCTTTGCGCGTGTGCGCCTTCCGATATTTGATTTGGTCAGCGACTAGATCACTTTGGATGGCGCGCAGCATCGTGACAACGCACGACTACGGTCCGGATCCGCTCACCTACGTCATGCTTGGCCACGGTGTGATGTTTATCGCCGACCGCCACGCTTTTGCTCTAGGTATTCTAAAATCGCCATTCTTTTACCTTGGAGATCGTAGGATTTGTTGGCTTAATGCTGGCATCTAATTGGGGTTTCCGTGCCAAACGCCGGGCGCGCATGAAAAGGAACGAATCATGAGTGAATCACAGGGCATTGCCTATTGCGGGGGCAAATATATGCCAGTGGAAAAAGCATCGATCCCGATCCTCGATCCAGCCTTCACCAAGAGCGACGTGGTGTTCGATGTCATCTCCGCCTGGGACGGTAAATTCTTCAAGCTTGATGATCACCTCGCTCGGTTCCACCGCTCCTGCGATTATATCCGAGTATCGCCGCCCGTCAGCGACGATGAAATTCGCCACATCATGGCGGAATGCGTGACACGCTCGGGCTTCGATCACGCGGCTGTGTATATTCTCTGCACCCGAGGGCGTTATCCCGGCGGTACAGCTACGGGCGATCCGCGCAAGGCAGAGAATGAATTCATCGCCTATGCGGTACCCTATTACTGGATCGTACCCAGGGAGCGAGTAAACACTGGTACCCATATCTGGATCGCCGACACGAGGCGCGCACCAGATGCAGCGATCAATCAGCGGGTCAAAAATTACAACCGCATGGACCTCACCCGTGCCCAGTTCGAAGCGCTCGATGCCGGCGCCGACGCACCCGTGTTACTTTCGACGGAGGGCTTCATAACCGAGGGGCCGGGCTTCAACGTATGGATCCTCAAGGACGGCAAGGTACTGACGCCAGGCGCGAATCTGCTCGAGGGCATTACCAGAAAATGCGTCTTCGAACTCTGTGCGGAAGCCGGCCTGGAAGCTGAAGCTGTCGACTTGGCGGAAGACGATCTCAAGAACGCAGACGAAGCGTTCATCTCCTCCACCGGTGGCGGCATTATTGCGATCACGATGGTCAACAACAAGCCCATTGGAAACGGTGCGCCGGGTCTCACAACGGGCAAGCTCAGCGACCGCTATTGGGCGAAGCGCGCCGAGGGCTGGGAGGCAACGGCACTTGCTGATCTGCTAAAGCCCGAAACTTCGCAGGCCGCCGGCGACGATTAGTCCTGCCGCTCCAATAAAGGAAAAAGCTGCCCTGTGGTGGCGTTTTTTTATGTCCGCCACTTAACCGTTATATAAATTAGCACTAATTTGGCATAAGTGAAAATTAGTCTAGCGCGCATAAAAAGTTCCACCTGGGAAGCGAACTACCTGTTAAGGGCACTGGCCGATCACAAACGCCTGATAAGCCGATGCCAGCTGATGGACAACGAGCTTACAGTAGACAAAATGATAGCGCGTAACAGTCTATACAATTGGCTATGTCGCAGCATCTCGCCGTGTTACATAGCGAAGGTCTGGTCGCGACAAGACGCAAAGCCTAGACCTTTTATATTTTCCTGGCCGACAAGCGTACAATCCGGCTAACCCAAATTTTTCTAGACATTTATTGTTCCAACCCAACCGCAAGGAAATCACCCGCATGAGCAAGGGCACGATCCGCGATATTGACTGCAATACCCTGGCCGATTGGCTGCAGAAGGACGAAGCCTTCCTGGTCGACGTCCGCGAGGTGGAGGAACATGCCGGTGCGCATATCGCTGGTTCGCGGCTCAACCCGCTGAGCGACTTTGATCCATTGGCCTGCACCCCCGGCGAAGGACAAAAGCTCGTGCTCTATTGTGGCTCCGGCATGCGCTCGATGGAGGCTTGTAAGATGCTGATCGCCAATGGTGGTGGAGATGCCTTCAACCTGGTTGGCGGTATCATGGCCTGGCATAAAGCCGGCCACCCGATTGCGCGCTAAAGTCTAGCTATTGCTTCCTCCGCAGGGAATTGGCCAGTATAGCAACCTTCGCACATTAACTGCCGATCCCCGATTGTCTCAGCACATATTGTATAGTTGACCGGCCGGAATTTTAATTGCGGGCTGATCGTCTATCGTGCTGGCGCCCCGGTTCATGGCCTATGCCATGCTCACCAGCTTGCCAGCCGCGAGGAGCCCTTGCGGCAACGCTTTTGCAGCGCAAACACCGGCGTACTAATCTTAGTGGCTTAATATTGCGTCTCAAATTGGAAATTTCTCCTTATTCCAAAAGCTAAGCGCGCCGGCCTTAAGTTTTATTATATGTTTATAGTTACCCCAGCGTTATGCGTCGCTATTTGTGAGCAATGCTGGACGGCGTTGGTGCCAATCGGTAACGCTCTGATAGGCTGTGCCAGCGCGGAGCAAAAGGGGTTCGTTCCACCATCCGGCCTCGAGCATGACACCGATGGGCAATCCTTCCGAGGTAAAGCCGCAAGGTATGGAAAGTCCAGGATGGGAAGAAAGTGCGCTACCATAGGTAAAGCGTGCCGCGTCTCGCGTCGCCTCGTGGAGGTTCTCCTCGCCGGTAATCGCCGGCGGCGGCATCGGCACAGTCGGCGCGAGGATGATATCCACTTCGTCCTGGAAAACATGCTTGAGAGTTTGCCGCCAAACCTCCTTACCGCGCATCGCCTCGGCATAATCCACCGCGCTGAAATCGACGCCAAGCTTGATGCGCGCGAGCACGCGCGGGCTAAAACTACCGGGTTCTTTATCGAGGCGCTCCTGGAAGTAATGGCAGATGTCACCATAGATCTGCTTTATGTTCCAATCCTGCGCTAATTCAGCGCCGGGCAAGGTGATCTCGCGGATTTCTGCCCCTAGCCGCTCGAACACTGGAATGGTATCGAGCACCTTTTGTTCCACTTCAGGGTGGAGGCGCTGAAAATGGAAATGGTGCGCTATACCGATACGTATGCCTTTGATGCCATCGCTAAGACGGGGGAGAAAATTCTCGAGTGGCACGTCGGCGCTCACAGGGTCTTTCGGGTCATAGCCCGAGAGCGCGGCGAACAGGCGAGCGATATCAGTTACTTCGCGCGCCATTGGCCCAATAGTGTCATTGGCAACGCTTACCGGAGTGACGCCACGAATAGAGATGCGCCCATGGGTGGGGCGCAGACCGGCAACACCCGTCATCGACGCAGGGATGCGCACTGAACCGCCGGTGTCCGTGCCAAGCGATCCTTGGCACATTTCCGCCGCCACGCTGGCGCCCGAGCCGCCGCTGGTGCCACCCGGAATGTGGTCCGGATTCCACGGATTACGGCATTGGCCGAACACCGGATTGGTCGTCACGACACCGAAGGCAAGCTCCTGCATATTCGCCTTGCCGATCAATACCGCGCCGGCGTCACGCAGACGGCGCACGACATCAGCATCCTTGTCGGGCACATGGTCAGCGAAAAATTTAGCACCGCTCGTAGTGCGCATGCCGGCAGTGGCAATGTTGTCTTTCAGGGTCACCGTCATGCCATGTAGTAGGCCAAGCCATCGCCCCTCTAACGCCGCACGGTCAGACTCGGCGGCGCGCGAGAGTGCCGCGTCTTCGTTCCAGGTGACGACGGCATTCACCGTATTGTTATGGTTGCGGATATTCTCGAGGCAGAGTTCTGTCGCCGCCACCGCCGATTTGGTCATGTGTCGCCCCTTACGCTAAAGCGAGAAAATTATTGTAGATCAGGCGGGCGGAGCATTCGAGTTCGCCACCATGGCGCTCGACCTCCTCGGCCAACCGTTGTAACGCGCCGGCGCCGCGCTGCGCTTCGAGGGCCGCTACATATTCCGGGAACGCCTTCGTTCCAAGCACCATCGCCGAATCAAGTTCCATGTGAAATTGCAGTCCCCAAACGCGATCGCCGACGCGAAAGGCCTGGTTTTCACAGGCGGGGGAACGCATAAGATGCACCGCGGTCGGTGGCAACTCCAAAACCGCATTCAAATGCCATTGCAGTGTTTTAGCTGGCACCGCGAGACCATCGAGCAGTGCATCCCCCAGCGCCGCAGGTGTCGTTTCAACATCAAGAATACCGATTTCCGGTATCGCCATTGGGCCAACTCGCCCTCCCATCACATCGGCAATAAGCTGGCAGCCAAGGCAAACGCCGAGTATCGGCTTTTCTTCCCCCAATATAGCTTGGTGAATATAATCTTTTTCAGCCTTCAGCCAGGGATACGCTGCTTCCTGGTCGGTCTGCTGCGGCCCGCCCATAACTAGTAGAGCGTCATAACCGTCAAGCGGCGGGATGGCGCAGCCGGTATAGGTGTCGATCGGGTCCCACTCGATACCGTCTTCCAACAGATAGCGACGCATCACGCCGGGATGGTCGAGAGGGGAATGCTGTAATACCAGAAGGCGCATTCAGAGAAATCCTATTTTTATGCGTTGTTGCCGCATTTTTGCCGACCGGCCAGGTAGGCACAATCGGCTTTGATCTTTTCGCTCCAGTATCGTAGAACTTATGTCTAGCGGGACACGCCGAGAGGCTTGAATCGCTTTGGGTTGATGAATTGCCTAAGCAGGACAAGATGACCGATACAAACATAGTGCCGCAGGCTGGCATAGTTGGAAAATTCAGGGCTTACGCGCGGACGCGCGACGGCTGGACACTTCTCACGGCCTCTGCTTTTTCGGTGATCACTTCTATCCCGATGGCCGGGCTGCTCGCGGTTGAGGATGTGATGAGCGCATTCGGCGTCCTCTTCATCTATTTCGTCACCATGATCATCATTGCTGGTCTAATCCGCATGGGCATGGGCTTCTACGATAAATACTCGAAGCGCGGCTCATAACAAGACGTTCTCCGACGCCCGCCGTCACCCTACCGTTACCTTCCGTCGCCCGGGTAAGCACAACCGGGAGCATGCCATGCGCCTGCAATGCGAGTCGAACGGTACGGCATTGTTGCCGCCGGTCACGCGCAATGAGCCAGAGAAAACGCGCTTTGCCTTACCTTTAGCGCGAGACTTTTTCGAAGATTGGGTGATCAAGTATCTGTTGGAGCGCGAATGCCTCACTGAAGCGCTAATGGAGATCGGAGGCAGCGAAGAGATACGATGAGTAACGCCAAATTGCCAAGCGGCAAGCTGCCCACCGCCCTATTGCGCGAACTACTGCATACGGACACGCCGCCGCCACCCGAATTGCTCTTGCCTCCTAGGCCCGGCGAGGACGCTGGCGTTATAGCACTCGGCAACGGCGCGCTGGTGGTTGCCGGCGATCCGGTGACCATGACCGGCTCCGATGTCGGCGCGCATGCGGTGCTAGTCAACGCCAATGATATCGCCGTGCTCGGTGTGCGCCCACGCTGGTTCCTTTCAACCATACTCCTGCCGGAAGGTATCGCTGAGAATGATATCCGCGCCCTTTTTGCTGGCATGCGGGCGACCTTAGCGCGGCACGATATCCTTCTTGTCGGCGGCCATATCGAGATCACCGGCAGTGTACGCCAAACCATAGTAAGCGGTCATATTCTCGGTTTCGCCGAAGATGGAAATTTTCTCCGTACCGCTGATGTAAAGACGAGCGACGCGGTGCTGCAAATTGGCCCAGCGCCAGTCGAGGCTGCGGCGGTTCTCGCCAACGAAGCGACGGCGGCGGAAGGCGAAATCGCGCCCGAACTATGGCAGGCCGCTCTCGGCGCCCTGGAAACGCCGGGCATTCTAGTTGTCGAGGCGGCGCTCCGTGCCACCGCACTCGGCGCCCACGCCCTACACGACCCGACCGAAGGAGGCCTGTCCGCCGGCTTACACGAAATGGCTGAAGCCTCCGGTGTAATATTAGAGCTCGACGGCGATGCGGTTCTCTGGTTCAAACCAGGCACAGCGCTCTGCCATGCGCTCGGCGCCGACCCGTGGGGCGCTCTCGCGTCCGGAGCACTACTCGCCGCCTTCCCCGCCGAACGTGCGGAAGAAGCCTGTAAAACACTAATCAAAGAGGGGTTTTCCTCCGCCATAATTGCCCGCGCCGGTGTAGGCTCCGGTGTGCGGTTTGGCAACGGCAATGAATTGCCGCGTTATGAGCGCGACGAAGTGCTGCGGGTTCTGGAGAACCTCTAACCGTCGATAATTTCCCGCACCACCGGGTGGTAGCGTTCACCAAGGCCTTCCGCAACGGCCTGTTCGAGACGCTCTCGGGCTAGCTTCCCGCCTTTCGCCTCGACGTTCTCCGCCATCGCAAGATCAATCGCATAAGCTAGGTCCTTGAGTGCATAGCGCGCGGAAAAAGCGCCCTCGGGATAGTCGCGCGGGAGCATCGCTTTCATGGCGTGATTTCTGAGCGCAAAACTGTCACCCGAACTTTTTGCCACGGTTTCGAGGAAAAGCGTCTCGTTGAGGCCAGCGCGGCGCGCGATGGTGAGAGCCTCTGCGATGGCGGCACAATTCTGAAATAGCATCATATTGTTGAGAATTTTGACAATCTGCCCGGCGCCCGGCCCGCCACAATGGGTCACGTCGCTCGCCATGCAGTCGAGGATCAGGTGAATTCGGGAAAACACATCCTTCTCCGCGCCAACCATGATGCTCAGCGTGCCGTCAATGGCGGCCTGGCGCGTGCGTGCAACTGGTGCATCAGCGAAGGCCACACCCTTTTGGCCAAACGCCGCGTGCAATTCTCGCGCAAGGTCGGGCGGCGAGGTGCCAGCGTCAATTATGCACTGTCCTTCTTTCAGATGAGTGATCAGGCCACCTTCCTCTAGGCAAACCTCCCGAACCTGCTGGCCCGCAGGTAAAGAGAGAAGGACGGTATGCGCCTGAACGACGAGCGATGCCGGCGAATCCATTGCGGTTACTCCGTCGGTGGCGAGGCGCGCAAGCGGCGCTGGGTTAAGGTCGTAAGCAAGGACCTTGTCGCTTCCCTTCTTGGCTAAGTTACGGCACATGGGTTCACCCATTACGCCGGTGCCGATGAAACCGATACAATCCTGCATTACCTTCTTCCCTATTGCTCGCCTGCCCAACTCGGCCAGGGCAACGGATTAGCACGCTGCACCAACCTGGAGAGACCAAGGATAAGTGGCTCGGAGAACCGTGGGCCAGCAATTTGCAGACCAACCGGCAGACCGGCTGCCGAGAGCCCCGCCGGCACTGAGCCCGCCGGGATACCGGCCATGGTGACAAGAAAAGCACCGGCAATCCAATCGACGTAATTTACCAGCTTCTTGCCACAGATCTCGTCGGGGAAGTTCTTTTTTACCGGAAATTGGGGGACCGGCGACATTGGCATCAAGAGCGCGTTATATGTGTCGAAAAGTTCGCGGTACCGGTGCCAAACGCAAGTGCGCATAGCATCTGCCTCGGCCAACTCGCGCATGGTGATATTGAGGCCGCTCCTCACATTTCCAGCGAGATTTCCACCGAAAGCATCAAGATCGTCGAGCCGCGAATGTTGCATGCCAACCATCCATTCTCCCCGCAGTGTCAAATAGGCGTTGCGCGCTTCCGAGAGGTCTAAATCCACTTCCTCTACCACAGCACCATCATCGGCCAGGGCAAAAGCAGCAGCGCGGCAGATATCCGCCAACTCGGTATCGACACCGATATCGGCAATGTCCGGTGCGTATGCAAGGCGCAGACCTTTCGCGTCTTGCCGTGCGCGCACGAGGTCGAAAGCACTCTCCCAGGGTGCAAAGACCGAATTCGGCATCATGCGGCTATAGCCCACCATAGCATCAAGCAGCATCGCCGCATCATCAGCGTCACGCGCCATCGGTCCGAGTACCTGCCCCGGATCCCAAGGCAACTCTAATGGGTAGTTGGAGATCAGACCGGGTGTAGTCCTGAGGCCTACAATCCCACAAAATGCCGCCGGCATTCTCAACGAACAGCCAAAATCAGTGCCCTGCGCAATCGGCACCATGCCGCTCGCAACTGCCGCCGCCGACCCGCCGGAGGAGCCCGATGGACTCAACTCCGGGTCCCATGGATTACCGGTTGGGCCAAACAATTCGTTATCCGTATTGGCCCCGGCGGCGAATTCCGGCGTGTTGGATTTGCCGAGAATAATAGCACCGGCGGCGCGTAGGCGGGCGACTACCTCGGCGTCTTCTTCAGGCACATGATTGCTAAAGACCGTCGAGGCCCAGGTCGTACGCATGCCCGCCGTCTCAACGGTATCCTTGATTACCAATGGAAGGCCCAGGAGTGACGGTAGATCATCATCACCTGAGGCCAGCATTTCGTCTGCGGATTTCGCTGCCGCGCGGCCGCCCTCCGCGTCGAGAGTGACTATCGCATTCAGGCGAGGATTTAGACGCTCGATAACTGAAAGATGAGATTCTAGGAGCTCGGAAGCGCTCAGCTCCCGCGCCCGAAGTGCCTCTCTTAATTCAACTGCGGAGCAACGCGTAAAATCCTCCGTCACTAGTCGCCCATATCCACGATAGCAATACACGGTCCGCCGCCAGGTGGACCCTGATGCATCGCGTCGACCGAGACAAATACCGCTGGATCGTCGATCGCCGCCGCCGCCACGCCGCCTACAGCGCCTTTCGAATGGCGATGATGATGGACATCAGAATCGTCGAGCATGATCTGTCGCCGGTTGCGTAGTTTAGCGCGCGGATCAGCCTCACATTTGATGAAACAATTAATTAGCTTGCCGCCGAGATCTTCAGCCCGTGGGCGCTCTGGCAGGTCGAGGCCCGCATTGCGGATCGATTCGTAGATGCCATCCATATCGAGCGCAACGCGCATTAAACTATGGCCGATCCGGAACTGGCCGCCAGCGCCGTCACGATTGCCAAACAGTACGATCTGCGCCCGGTCGAGCTCGACGCCCGAAGAACAAGAAGCAACCGAGGAGTAGAGGTCGAGTTTGCGGCAAATCTCATCCGCCGCCGGCATCTCAACTTCACCGAGAGCGACGGCGATCCCAAGCCCGGTGGTACCGTTGGAAACACCCATAGAATCATGTACCTCGCAAGCAACTGTTTGAGCTCTTCCGTGGGCCCCTTGGATGCCATCGATGGTGAGAAGCGGGGTCTTAGTCTGGACGTAATGCACGTCGTTTGGATCGCTAATTCCAGCGTCCACCATCGCGGCACGCACCCCGGCAGCAACTGTCTGAACCATTGCCGGACGGCCAATATCCTCCGGCAAAATTACCGAGCTCATCGCAGTCCCCATGGTGAGACGAGATTTACCAGCTTCACCTGTAGCGTGGTCACGCGCGAATACCGTAGCATGCGGCGTGATGACGCCGTCGCAACCTCCCGACCAAACCATAGGGATCCCCTTAATCTCGGCCTCACTGCGCGCGCCATGTTCAGCAAGGA
>CAZUXZ010000025.1:0-27053 GCA_964624055.1 uncultured Rhizobiaceae bacterium
GTGGAATCAATGATGCTCATTGTCACCATATCGACGTCGCGCTGGTCACTCATGTTGTTTACTCCTCCGCGATTTTGCCGATTAGCAGATTACCATACGCATCGACGCGCATATTTTGATCCGGACGCAGGATGGTCACCGACGCTGCTTCCTCAATGATGGCCGGGCCGCTGATGCGTTGGCCACCCTTGAGGCTGACCCGGTCGTATATCGGCGTGTCGTGCTAGCCATCCTCGAAGGTTACTCCGCGCCGCGAGGTCGGTTCTGCCTCGTCGCTGGACTCTCCAATGGTGGCGAAGTCGGGCTTGTCCGTGAGTGAGACAGTTGTGGCTTTCACGGTGATGACTTCAATCACTTCACGCGGTATGTTGAAGCCGAAGCGCGCTAGATGCATGTCGTGGAATGCCTGCCACAATTGAGGTGTCGACTCGTCGGTGAAATTGTCGAAAGAGATCGGGATCTCCAGCTCATAATTCTGGCCGAGATAACGCATTTCGAGCGAGCGGAAGATTTCGACATTCTCACCGTAACCCTGCGCCTTCAGATCGTTGATCCCAGTTTCGATTAGGGACCGCATGACCTCCGTCGCACGCGCCTGATCAAATCGCTTCGAGGTCATCTGCACGGTGCGTTGGGTGTCGACTCGGGCATCGGTCAGGATGAAGCCGAAGGCCGAGAACTGGCCTGGGTAGTTGGGTACGATACCGCTCGGTATGCCCGCATCGTTCATCAGATCAGCGATGTGCAGCGGCCCGGCGCCGCCGAAGCCCAGCAGCGAGAAATCGCGCGGATCTAGGCCGCGCTCAATCAGCACCGAACGCAGTGCACCAACCATGTTGTTATTGGCGATTTGGATGACGGCCAGCGCCGTCTCACTGGGTGAGCGACCTAATTCATCTGCGATCGCCTTTACCGCCTTCTCGCCGGCGGGTTTTTCGAGCTTCATCTCACCGCCGAGGAAATTGTCCGGATTGATCCGACCGAGCACGAGATTGGCGTCAGTCACCGTGGCCCTGGTACCGCCATTGCCATAACAGGCCGGGCCCGGATCGGCACCCGAGCTTTCTGGTCCAACGCGCAGCATGCCGCCCTTGTCGATCCAAGCGATTGAACCGCCGCCTGCACCGATGGTGCGGATATCAATCATCGGAATCTGAATCGGAATGCCGAATTCAATCTCGAAATCGGTAGTGAAATTCTCCTGCCCACCTACGATGGTCGAGGTGTCAGTCGAAGTGCCGCCCATGTCAACCGTGACAAGATGGTCGATGCCACAAAGTCCAGCGATATGCTTGCCGGCGATCACGCCGCCGGTAGGGCCGGAGACGGTCATTTGAATAGGCGATTCTTGGGCTGCTTCCAGTGACATTTCGCCGCCGTTGGACTTGATCACAACTACCTTTTCGGTAATGCCTTTCTCCTTGAAGCGCTGCCGAATGTTGCGCACCTGGTTGCTAACCGTCGGCTTGATATAGGCGTCTGCGATTGTCGTCGAGGCCCGCTCATATTCCTTCCATTTCGGCAAGACTTCATAGGAAATAGAAACCGGAATGTCGGGCAGTTCCTCGGCAAGAATTTCCTTTACCCGCCGTTCGTGATCGGGGCTGACATAGGAGAAGAGAAGGTTGACTGAGAGCGCTTCGATCTCGTCCTCTTTCTTGATCTCTGCGGCCAAGGCGCGCACGCCGGCTTCGTCGAGCGGCTTCTCAACTTCGCCACTGGCCATGATGCGTTCGCTGATTTCGTAACTGTGGCGGCGCTTTACCAACGGCTTGGGCTTGATCCAGGTGATGTCGTAATGGCTGCGGCGGTTTCCGCGTTGTATGAAGGGAATATCGCGAAAGCCTTCCGTGGTGACATAACCCACCGTTGCCCCTTTGCGCTCTAAAATCGCATTAGTCGCTACGGTGGTGCCGAGACGGATATTCTCTATATCGCTGGGCTGCTCGAAACGGCCCAAACCGGTGAGAATTCCGTCGTTTGGGTCTTTCGGTGTCGATGGGTTTTTCCATACTTCGACGGATTTGGTCTGTGGGTCGTAAGAGACGAAATCGGTAAATGTTCCGCCCACATCAATGCCAACCATGTAACCAGCCACGCCACTTCTCCTAGAAAATCACTGAAATTCACATAGAGGGTACGCGGATTTTCCGCGCTATTAAAGGTGCGATGTTATCGGCGGTCCGCCGTCGGGGCAACTCCTATAGAGCCTTCTTAGTACTAGCGGATAAGGATGAATAGCGCGCCATCACCGCGGATAATATTAAGCAGCAGTGAGCCGCTGCTTTGCCCCGCGATCGTCATCAACTCGCCCGGATCTTCGACCGATTTGCGGTTTATGGAGGTGATCACATCGTCTGCGCGCAGACCTGCCTTCCAAGCCGGCGAATCCTTCACCACACCAACGACGTAAACGCCCTCGACCCGTCCAAAGAAGGTCGATTCCTGGGGGATTGGGCCAAAGGCGGCGCCCTTCAGCTTGGGGATCTCGCTGCCAGGCTCGGCGCGCGCCTGCCTAATCTCGCCTACCTTAAGGGTCAGCTGAATTTCCTCGCTGTCGCGTACCACCACGAGATCAATTCGCGCGCCAACTCTAAGAAGGCCGATATAATTACGCAAATCTGCGCCGCTACGGACCGATTTCCGGTTGACCGAGATGATTACGTCACCGGCGGTGAGATCGGCATTTTCGGCCGGCGAATCTGTCATGACCTGTGTGATCAGCGCGCCGCCGTCATGATCGACCCGGAATTCCTTCGCCAACTCCGGTGTCAGGTTTTGAATTCGGACACCGATCTGGCCGCGGCGAACATCGCCAAACTCGATAAGTTGGTCCATAATTTGGCGCGCCATATTGATTGGGATGGCAAAGCCGATCCCGATATTGCCACCGCCCGGCGCAATGATCGCCGTGTTGATGCCGACCAAGTGCCCTCTCAGATTGACCAGCGCACCACCAGAGTTTCCTGGGTTGATAGAGGCGTCGGTCTGAATAAAGTTTTCGTAGGATTCGATGCCCAGCCCGGTTCGTCCTAGCGCACTGACAATGCCCGACGACACCGATTGACCAAGACCAAAGGGGTTGCCGCTGGCGATGACGAAATCGCCCACTTCAACATGTTCAGAATCCGCCATTTCAATGGAGGTCAGGCCATCCGGCTCGACCTGCAGGACGGCAACATCCGTGCCCGGGTCGTGGCCGAGTATGTGGGCCTTCAATTTACGGCGATCGGTCAGGGTGACAATGATTTCGTCCGCTTTTGCAACGACATGGCTGTTGGTCAGAATATAGCCCTTCGCAGCATTAATGATGACGCCGGAGCCGACGCTCTGGGTCTGACGCTGGCGCGGCTCGTCCGGTCGGTCGCCAAAAAAACGTCGGAAGAAGGGATCGTCGAAGAACGGATGGCGTTGCACCTCCTGTTTGCCGCTGGTGGAGATATTGACCACCGCCGCTGAGACCTTCTTGATCAGCGGTGCGAGCGTGGGTACTTGGTCGTCGGGCAGCGCCGCGCCGGCAGGGGCGGCTGCGATCATGGCGTTGATCGCCACAGCGAAAATCGCGGTTGCAATCAATCGACTGAATCGAGTCGGCATTATTTCCTCCGTTGCGCTAAATCTGCCTGTAAACGGATATATGTTTCCGGTTGGGCGAAAAACAAGATTTTCGCTACTGCGCGAATTGGTGCGACGATGCTTTCAGGCCCAATCGCAAAAATTTTGTGAACGGCAGAGTGTGGCTTTGATATCACCATCCGGCGGTATGCCTTTGGGAAAGGCGATGCTTGGTGGGTGGATACAGCCGATATCCCCATAGACGCCGTATTCGTAATTGCCTCGCGCAACGGCGCTCGGTGTCCGGGTCTACTTGGAGCTGACGCAGGTAACAGCGTGAAAGACGAGGTCGAGGACCAGCAGCACGCGAAAAAGTGCAACCTTTTGTAATTCTTCAGCGCTGTCGATAGCTGCGCGAAGGCGTATCATGCTAGGTTGCAATGCTCACACTAAGAGAGGCACCTGTGGCAAAAACGCTTTTCTACACTCATCCCGTATGTCAGGAGCATGAGCCGGGACCGCAGCATCCGGAACAGCCGAGGCGTCTCACTGCGATATTGGAGGCGTTGGAGGCGCCAGAATTTGCTGTTCTTAATCGGCGCGAGGCGCCGATGACAGATATCTTGGCGCTGAAGGAAGTACACCATGACAAACTAGTGGATGTTGTGATCGGCAATGTGCCGGAGAATGGCTATGCTGCGATCGACGGCGACACCATCATGTCGCCGGCTTCGGGAGAGGCTGCCTTACGCGCTGCGGGCGCGGCGCGCGCTGCCGTGGATGCGGTGCTGGGCGGCGAGGCGGACAATGCTTTTTGCGCTGTGCGCCCGCCTGGCCACCATGCCGAGCCGTCGCGCTCGATGGGCTTTTGCTTGTTTAACAATATCGCGCTGGCGGCGGAGCAGGCGCGACGTGCGCACGGGCTTACCCGCGTCGCGATGGTTGATTTCGACGTTCACCACGGCAACGGCACGCAAGCAGTTTTTGAGCGCGACGGCGACATGCTGTTCGCCTCGACGCATCAGTCGCCGCTCTATCCCGGTACCGGTGCTGCTGACGAGCGTGGCGTCGGCAATATCTTCAATGCGCCGCTCAGCCCCGAATCAGGTTCGGAAGAGTTCCGCGATGCGCTAGAGAGCAAGATCTTTCCCGCGATCCGGAGTTTCACGCCGGAGCTGATTCTTGTCTCCGCTGGGTTCGATGCCCATGTTGATGACCCGCTTGCCAATCTTCGTCTGGTCGAGGCGGATTATGCCTGGGTTACCGAAGAGCTTTGTCGCATCGCAGCGGAAAAATGCTCAGGCCGCCTTGTCTCTGTCCTTGAGGGCGGATACGATCTACGCGCGCTTGCATCTAGTGCCTCAGCTCACGTTGCCGCACTTTTGGCAGCGTAACTTGCTCTATTTCAAGGCAAACCTTATTCTCACCATGCTATGAGCAAGAACGACAAAAAAGCTGATCTCGAAAAGGTTGATTTCGAAACGGCCCTGAGCGAGCTTGAGGGTATTGTTGAGCGCCTAGAATCGGGTGACACCAGCCTAGAGGGTGCGATCGACGCCTACGAGCGTGGCGTGCGCCTCAAGAAGCATTGCGAGGGAAAGCTACGGGACGCTCAGCTTCGGGTCGACAAGATCGAAAAAGACGGCACCCTCAGCCGGGAGCCGCTGGACGGCGAATGAGAGAGCCGGGGTGAGCCGCCTCACCGAGGCTATGCGCGCGACGGTCGATGAGATAGAGGCCGCGCTCGATACCTATATTCCACATTCCAAAGACAGTGACGGCCGCTTGTTCGACGCCATGCGTTATTCGACGCTCGCAGGCGGAAAGCGGTTGCGCCCCTTTCTTCTGCTAAATTCCGCCGCGCTGTTCAATGTACCGGTGGGTTGGGCGATGCCGAGCGCTGCGGCGATCGAGATGGTACACACTTATTCCCTGATTCATGACGACTTACCGACGATGGACGATGACGATTTCCGCCGCGGCAAGCCGACCTGTCATAAGCAATTCGACGAGGCGACAGCGCTCCTCGCTGGCGACGCCCTGTTGACGCTTGCTTTCGAGACAGTCGCCGACCCGAGTGGCCATCCGGAGGCTGAAGTGCGAACCGAGCTCGTTCATGCGCTGGCTGTCGCCGCTGGCGGTTTGGGCATGGTCGGTGGCCAGGTGATGGATCTCGCAGCGGAAATCCCTGAAACGACGCTCGACCTCGAGGCAGTAACCCGTCTTCAAGCTGGCAAGACCGGCGCGCTGTTCCGCTTCTCCTGCACGGCCGGCGCTGTTCTGGCTCAGCGAAGCGGCGCGGAGCGCAAAGCGCTGACGACATACGCTGATCGTATTGGTCTCGCCTTCCAGATTGCAGACGATCTTCTCGATGTTGAGGGCAGCGAGTTGGATATGGGTAAGGCGGTCGGAAAGGATGCTGATGCCGGCAAGGCGACGTTCGTCGATCTTCTGGGCGTAGAGGGCGCACGTGTCCGTGCAATGCAGTTGACCCAGGAAGCGGTGGCGGCCTTGGAGCTCTTCGGCAGTAAGGCGGAGCTCTTGCGTGACGTCGCGCGCTTCATCGTCGACCGTCGTAACTGAGAGCTTAAGACAACGGCTAAAAAGAAAAAATTCCGCCTTGATAGTCTGCTCGTCGAGCGCGGGCTAGTGGAAAGTCGTACCAAGGCGGTGGCTCTAACTATGGCGGGCAAGGTTTATTCCGGCGAGCGTCGGTTGGACAAGCCTGGGACGAAGCTCGACCTGGACACGCCTTTAAGATTACGTGAGGCACCCCATCCTTGGGTATCGCGCGGCGGCACCAAGCTCTCCCATGGCCTTGATCATTTTGGCCTCAATCCGGTGGGTGTGACAGCTATCGATATTGGTGCTTCGACGGGCGGTTTCACTGATGTACTGCTGACGAAGGGCGCGACCAGGGTCTATGCCGTTGATGTCGGTTATGGCCAGCTTGCCGACAAGGTGCGTTGGGACAGGCGTGTCATCGTACTGGAACGCACAAACGCCCGTCATCTCAACCGGGAACAAGTGCCCAAGCCTATCGGCGCTGTGGTCTGCGATGCGAGCTTCATTGGTCTGCGCACCGTCCTCCCGTCGGCTCTCTCCCTCGCCGCGCCGGGAGCCTTTCTTCTCGCCCTGATAAAGCCGCAATTCGAAGCCGGCCGCGCGAGCGTGGGCAAGGGAGGCATCGTTCGCGACCCGGCGGTCCATGCGGAGGTGTGCATGGAGATACGCGACTGGTTGGTCGGACAACCGGGTTGGAAAGTGCTTGGTATTACCAAAAGCCCAATCACTGGTTCGGAGGGCAACAAAGAGTTTCTGATCGCAGGGATTTTCAACTCTTGAAATAGCCGTCGCGAGATTGCGGTAGGCGTTTCCCTAATATGCGCGAGGCGACCTGAGTGCGTAGGATTTGCGCCGTGCCGCCGCCGATAGTGAACATGCGGACGTCACGCGCCATGCGTTCCAAGGGGTTGGCGCGCGAATAGCCGGCAGCGCCGAACAGTTGTAGAGCGTCATTGGTGACCTTGATTGCCATCTCCGAAGCGAAAATTTTGGCTTGGGCGGCCTTAAGCGCGTCGGGAAATTCACCTTCCGGGCAGATCGCCGCGCGGTGAATTAGAGTTCGCGCTGCGACGAGGCCGATGTTCATGTCGGCGAGCATCCATTGTAGGCCCTGAAATTCGTCGAGTGGGCGGCCGAACTGCTCGCGCTCCTGAACATAATTGAGCGCCAGGCGGTAGGCCCCCTCGGCGATGCCTAGCGCCACTGTCGCTGCGCCGACGCGCTGGCTGTTATAAGCGCTCATCAGATCAGCGAAGCCTTTCTGCAGACCGCGTGGCGGCAGCACCAGCATATCAGCGTTTACTACCATGTCCTCCATGAGAATTTCACGCTCAGGAATACCGCGCAGCCCCATGGTTTGCTCGCGGCGACCGACCGAGAGACCTGGCGTTTCGTCGCGGATGACGATGAAACCGCCGATGCCCTGCTCCTCACCTGCCGTATCGAACACCCGGGCGAAGACAACATGAAGCCGTGATACTCCGCCGCCGGTGATCCAATGTTTCTTACCGTTTAACAGATAGCCGTTGCCGCGCTGGTCGGCGCGGCTGTTCATTTCCGTCGCGGCACTGCCGGCTTCGGGCTCAGTGATGCAGATCGCTGGCTTGTCGCCGGAGAGTACCATCTCGGCAGCAAGTTTCTTTTGAACCTCGGAGCCATAGGCCATGATAATGCCAATCGCACCCATGTTGGCTTCGACCGTGATCCGCCCTGTGACCGCGCAGGCCTTGGCAATTTCCTCGACCACTAGCACCGCGTCGAGATAGCTCAGTCCTTGGCCGCCGTAGGCCTTGGGGATCGTCATGCCGAAAAATCCAGAGTCCTTGAGCAGAGCTACATTCTCCCAAGGATAGGCCTCGCTACGGTCAATCTCGAAGGCGCGGGTGGCGAGCTCGTCCACCGCTAGCTCGCGGGCGCGGGCCTGAAGCTGCTCTTGTTCTGGGCTCAACGTAAAATCCATGGCGCAGTGCCCCCCTTTTGTGTCCCTCGCGAGTGTGCCATGGTGCCGGGTGATTTGACCGGTGCGCAAGGATTCATTCTTTATGTATAAGGATTGCTTCGGCCTGGCCATGACGGCGGCAAGCCGCGAGGCTGTCGACCATTACGATGAAACTTTGCGTGCCTTTCTCGGATACCGGCGCGATACGGGAGCGCATCTCAAGTTGGCACTCGGCGCTGATCCTGGCCTGTTCATGGGCTTTTGTTTACGCGGCTATTTTTTCAAGCTTCTTACCTTGCCCGCACTCGAGCAGAAGGCTTGGGAAAGTGCTCAGAAAGCGCGCAAGCTCGTCAAGGTTGTTAGCGTGCGGGAATGCGAACACCTTGAGGCGCTCGAGGCCTGGTGCGCCGGTGATATGATCAAATGCACTGAGCGCTGGGGGCGCATTCTGATCAATTGTCCGCGCGACATTCTGGCGCTCCGCCTCGCACATTATTGCCATTTCTATATGGGCCAGAGCTTCACCATGCGCACCTCCATCGCTCGCGTTTTACCCTATTGGCCGGTGGACGAGCCTGGAGGTGGCTACGTACGAGGCATGTATGCCTTTGCCCATGAGGAATGTGGAGATTACGGCGCCGCCCGCGACAATGGTGAGGGTGCGGTGGAGCTTGATCCCGGCGATGCCTGGGCGGTTCATGCAGTGGCTCACGTACATGAGATGCAGGGCCAAAGCCGTGAAGGCATCGCTTGGCTGAAACGAACAGAGGTAGGCTGGAGCGGATGCAACAATTTCGCCTATCACATCTGGTGGCACCGGGCGCTCTTCCATTTTGAACTCGCCGAGTATGAAGAGGCGCTCCGTCTCTATGACGAGTATTTTCGCGCCGATCCATCGAAGGATTATCTTGATATCAGCAATGCGGTGGCCATGCTGTGGCGCCTGGAGAATGTTGGCATCAATGTTGGCGGCCGCTGGGCGGAGCTGGCTGATAAGGCGGAGGCGCGCACCTCTGATCATTTGCTTGTCTTCGCCGATCTGCATTTCGCCATTGCTCTCGGTGCTGCCAAGCGCCGTGCAGCGCTCGACGAGATGATCGAATCTATGCGTTCCAAAGGCGACGGCGTGCGCAATACGCAAGAGCAGGTGTTGGCCCAGGTGGGCACGGCCCTGACCATGGCGATCCGCGCTTATTTTTGTGGCGAATATGATTTTGCGCTCCGCCTCATGAATCCGCTTATGAGCCGGGTGTGCAATATCGGTGGCAGCCATGCCCAGCGCGATCTGTTCGCACAATTGCAGATCGCCGCTACCCTCAAATCCAAACAATACCCTTTTGCTCGCGCGCTTCTGCATGAGCGCACAAATCTGAGACCCAATGATGCCCATGCGTGGCGCCTCCTTGGCGAGGCACTCGACGGAGAGGGCCAGGAGCAAGAAGCGAACGAAGCGCGGCGGCGCGCGGAGACGCTGCAGGCAGCCTAATTTTATGAGCGGAAAGCAGATCAAGAAAAGTTATGTCGACTGTTCTGCGGGGCAGATTCACTATGCCTGGCGGAACGGGACCGGCACGCCGTTGGTCTGTTTTCATCAAACGGCGAGCGCTTCTACCTCCTATTACCGCCTGATGGCTGAGGACCGTATCAGCAATCCGATTTATGCCCTCGACACGCCGGGCTTTGGTGGCTCGTTCGATCCAGAGGGCATGCCCATTTTCGAACAATATGCCGCTTGGCTGTTCGAGGCGCTGGCGGTGCTTGGCATCGATAAGTTTTATTGCCTGGGTCACCATACCGGCGCGGGCATCTGCGTCGCGCTCTCGTCGTTTCACCCCGACGTTGTCAAGGGCATGGTTCTGATCGGCCCCTATCCCCTAATGGCAGAGGAGCGCGAGGAATTTCGCCAGCATTTCTCCAAGCCCATCGCGCCAACCGAGGATGGCGGCTATCTGGATGTCACCTGGCGCTATCTCGCCGATCTCGGCGCAGTAGGCGATCTCGATCTGCATCATCGGGAATTGCTCAATCATCTACGCGCCCATCAGGGCCGCTACCAGGCCTATTCAGCGGTGTGGGATTATGACTTCGCCACGCCTTATCAGAACGCTGTCTGCCCCATTCTTCTCATGGCCGCCGAAGACGATGTGCTCTATCCCTATCTGTCGCGTGCGCGGAAGATGCAGCCGGCCGCCAGAGTAGCATCGGTTGCAGGCGCCAATTTCGAGCCGGACCGAGACCCTGTCGCTATTGCCAATGCGGTTGCCAATTTTATCGCCGAAAATTAGAGCGGTTGGTTCAGAGACGCGTTAGCTGCCGCATTGGGCGCGGTGTAGCAGTAGGTGATCGGCGAGTGTGCAGGCCATCATTGCCTCGCCGACCGGCACGGCGCGGATGCCGACGCAAGGGTCGTGACGGCCCTTGGTTACAATCTCGTCTACTCTGCCATCCTTGGTCACGGTCTCACGCGGGGTCAGAATCGAACTAGTCGGCTTGACTGCGAAACGGAGGCGGATGTCTTGGCCCGTCGAGATGCCGCCCAAGATGCCGCCCGCATTGTTGGAGAGGAACTCCGTCGCGCCACCCAGGCCGGCGCGCATCTCGTCGACATTTTCTTCACCGCTCAAGGTCGCCGCGGCAAATCCTGCGCCGATCTCGATGCCCTTCACCGCGTGGATGCTCATTATCGCCGCCGCGAGATCGGCGTCGAGTTTTCCGTAGTGGGGCGCGCCTAGCCCGGCCGGCATACCTTCCGCCTGGATTTCGATCACCGCGCCGATTGAGGAGCCCGCCTTGCGAACCGCGTCGAGATAGTTTGCCCATTCCGCCGCCGCTTTCGCGTCCGGGCACCAGAAGTCGTTGTTGCTGGTTTCGGTCCAATCCCAGCGCGTCCGGTCGATTTCTTTCTTGCCGAGCTGGATTAGGGCGCCGCGAAGAACGATATCTGGCCCCAAGATCTTGCGCGCTACTGCACCGGCGGCAACCCGCATGGCAGTCTCCCGCGCGCTCTGTCGTCCGCCGCCGCGATGATCGCGGATGCCGTATTTGGCCTGATAGGTGTAATCGGCATGGCCCGGTCTAAATTTGTCGCGGTTCTCGCTATAATCGCCAGAGCGTGCATCTTCGTTACGGATCTCAAGCGAAATGGGGGTGCCGGTGGTTTGTCCCTCGAACGTGCCTGAGAGGATGGCGACGGTATCGCTCTCGCGGCGCTGGGTGACGAAGCGCGAGGTGCCAGGGCGACGCTTATCAAGAAAGGGCTGGATATCGCTTTCGTCTAGAGCGATGCGCGGCGGCACGCCATCGAGCACGCAGCCGATCGCTGGCCCGTGACTTTCGCCCCAAGTCGTGACGCGAAACAGGCGGCCGAAGCTGTTAAGGGACATGAATCAGACCACCGAGATATCCGGTGCATCCGGGTGTTTCATTCCAACCACATGATAGCCGCAATCGACATGATGCACCTCGCCAGTGACCCCGGCACCGAGATCACTCAGGAGGTAGACGCTGGCGCCGCCGACTTCGTCGATTGTGACATTGCGTCGCAGTGGCGAGTTGAGCTCGTTCCATTTAAGGATATATCTGAAATCGCCTATGCCGGAAGCGGCCAGCGTTTTAATCGGCCCCGCAGAAATAGCGTTGACTCGGATATTGTCGGTGCCGAGATCAGCCGCGAGATAGCGTACGCTCGCCTCAAGCGCCGCCTTGGCCACGCCCATGACGTTGTAATGCGGCATCACCCGTTCGGCGCCGAAATAGCTGAGGGTCAAAAGGCTGCCACCGTCGGGCATGAGCGCGGATGCGTGGCGGCAGAGAGCGGTGAAGGAGTAACAAGAGATGGAAAGCGTCGAGGTAAAATTCTCCGCTGTCGTGTCGACATAGCGGCCCTTCAATTGGTCTTTGTCGGAGAAAGCGATGGCGTGCACGAAAAAATCAAGGCTCCCCCAACGTTCTTTGATTTCTGCGAACACCCCTTCGATGCTGGCATCGTTGGTAACGTCACAGGACAGGATGATATCCGAGCCGACAGATTCGGCGAGTGGCACGACGCGCTTCCTCAGCGCTTCGCCCTGATAGGTAAAGGCAAGTTCTGCGCCCTGGCCCGAGACCGCACGGGCAATGCCCCAGGCGATTGAGCGGTCGTTGGCAACGCCCATTATCAGCCCTCGTTTTCCCGCCATTAGCAGGTCCGTTTCGTTCATAAAATCCCCGAGTTGGCGTATCCGAGCGGTCCGAATCCCAGCGTGCGCATCCTACACCAAAGGGCTTTGCGGGCCAAACATCTGCGTCGGGGCGGCGTCTTGTGCAGGTGCGTTAAAACCGGCGGTGTAAACCTAGTTGACGATGCGCCAACTGCCGTCTGCTTCGCGGCAGGCGGTGCCGTAGGCCTGCTGGGTCTTGCCGCCGATGGTGACTGTCTGCTGATATTCGCGGCAGGGCTGACCTGAATCCGTATAGGTGGTGCGCGGCGGCGTGATACTGCCGCTATTGCCGCTATCCGGATTGCTCCAGGAACTGGTCTGCCCTGTCGAGTTAGTTTCGAGCGCCTGGCCGGCGGTTCGCTTGGCATAGAGTTGATCCGCCTTGTCGAGGGATTTGCCCACTTCCGCGCCGACGAAGAAACCAAGTAGCGCCCCTACTGCGGTCGCGGCCAACTGGCCTGAGCCGCTGCCGACCTGTGCGCCGGCAAGCCCTCCTAATGCCGCGCCGCCGAGGCTGCCCAGGGTTTCCTTATCGCCCGCATTCTGATTGCACGCACTGAAACCGAGCATGCCGATAAGGGCAAAACCCAGGGCCGCGTTTCTAACAATTTTCATGATGTTGCCTCCAGTCATGGGATTCCTGTGCTGCATCGCTGCGCCTAACTGTTAGCTATGAAATGCTTAGGGCTAAAAATTAACGAATTCCTTTGTATAGCAATAGATTGTGGCGAAATCACGTGTTTATGATTATAACCGGTGCGGACAAAAATCCGCTATTTCAATAGCAGATTTTTGATCAAAACGGATAAATCCTGAATATGGCGATTCCCGAGAACAGAGAGCCGTTCGACTTGTTCGACGAATGGTATGCGGGCGCCCAGAACTGCGGATTGCGCGAGCCCGGCGCGGTGGCTTTGGCGACGGCGGACGAGGCTGGTCGGCCAAGCCTCCGTATGGTGTTGCTCAAGGGTTATGACGAAGGGGGTTTTACTTTCTTCACTAATCTCGAAAGCTGTAAGGGTGACCAGCTGCGCGTCAATCCTTATGCTGCGCTTTGCTTCTATTGGATGCCGATCGGGCGCCAGGTCCGCATCGAGGGAAGTGTGACCCAGGTTTCCGCCGAGGAGGCGGACGGCTACTTTGCAACCCGTCACAGGGACAGTCAGCTCGGTGCCTGGGCATCGCGCCAGTCGGCGCCGCTGGAGGGAATGTTCGCGCTCGAGCGCAGGGTCGCCAAATTCGCCCTCAAATTCGGCGTCGGTAAGGTTCCCAGGCCGGAATTTTGGTCCGGCTTTCGCGTCGCGCCGCAGCGCATTGAGTTTTGGCAGCACCGTGTCTCGCGTCTGCACGAGCGTCTTCTTTTCGAGCGCGATGGCACCGAATGGTGCAAGCAGCGTCTCTTTCCTTGAACTATCCTCGGGCGATGCGGACTGAAATGCAGACATGACTTAAGGGCGAACCTCGGACGATCAAGCCAAGCAACTAATGCGCCGCGCGACCATTGCGGCGGTGAGCGTCGGGGTACTGTTGATCGCTCTAAAGCTCGCCGCCTGGCTGGAGACCAATTCGGTCAGCATACTATTGTCGCTCGTAGATTACTTGACGGATGCGCTGGCCTCGCTGGTCAATCTATTTGCTGTGCGTCATGCTCTATTCCAAGCTGGCGGGCGCCTCGGCCTCAAGATGGCGGGGTTGGTCCGGCAGCCAGAACGCTGCGGCGCCGAGAACGAGTGCGCAGGCAGCTAACAGGCCGTATAGCCAGCTAAAACCACCGCCGGCGGCATGCAAGGCGGCGATGACCAGCACAGCCAGCGCGCTGGCGCCAAGCGCGACGGCGAACTTTATGCCATAGACCCGCGAGCGTAAATGCTCCGGCGTATGCCGCGCCAGGAGCGCGTCCTGAATCGGGATCTCGCCGAAAATGATCACCAGTACGACGAAGGCCGCAATCAACAGCCCGGTTTGCGAAATCATGCCGACTAATATCAAAAGCGGTACCTGCAGCAGTAGGGTGACGATCCACACCCGCTTGACCGAAAATTTGTCGACCAGTAGGCCGGCTGCAATTTGCGCGAAGGCAGCGACGCCGACTACGAGCGATACCAAACCGCCGACACCGAGTGCCGAGGCGGTGACATCGCCGACACGCTCCTCAAACAGCTTAGGCAGGGAGATGGTACTGGCCTGGAAGACGATCCCGGCCAACAGGGCGCCGACCGTTAGGATAACGACCGCACGTATGATCGCCTGGCGCGCTTCGGCTGAAGCTTTGAAGGCAGTGCCGATATCATGCTCCTTACGGCCGGCTATGCGGTCTGCTAGCGGCCAGCCGCGCGCCACCCAGATATAGACTAGCCCGGTGGCGATCGACAAGGCGCCTGGCACGTAGAACGCGGCGCGCCACGAAATTAGGTCGCCGAGCGAGGCAGCGACGAAGGCCGCGAGCGCGATGCCGAAATTGCCGGCAACACCGTTGATGCCGAGGAGGCGACCGACTTTTTCCTGGCCCTGCACGATCATGGCGATGCCTACTGGGTGGTAAATCGAAGCGAACAGGCCGATTAAAACGAGACCGCCGGCGAGCTCGCCCGGTGTGCGCGCGAAGCTGGTGAGAATCGCGGCGCCGCCGATGCCGATGAAGAAGATCGCCATCATGCCAGAGCGGCTCCAGCGGTCGCCGAGCCAGCCCGCCGGGATGGCGCCGGCGGCGAACGCGACGAATGCCGGGGTCGACATCAACATCCATTGGTCATAGGAGAGGTCAAACTGCGCTTCCAGGGTCAGCACCACTGTGGGGAATAGCAGCATGAACAAATGATCGTAGGCGTGCCCGACACTGAGAAAAACAAATCGCACGCGGTTCATCTGCAGGGGTCGCTCTCTCTCGGTTTCAGCGAGACGATAGCAGCAACAACGTGCGACCGCCATGTTGGCACCCTGCCTGCGACTTTTCCTATGGTTCTGATCGTGCCAAGCCTCAATCAATGCGTCCACGCTGGCGCGCAAATGGGCGCTGACCAGCCTCATTCATAGTCGACCTATCACCTCCAGGTGCCGGTCATTTACGATTACACTTTGCCGCAATAGGATGGCACGGACTGCCCTGGTTGAGGACTTTACGCGCTGTCGAAATTAACCGAAGGAAGCTTGGAGGGCTGCCGCTAGAACGTTGGCGAGGGGGTAATCGACTGTTTCAGCCGCTTAATCTCCAATTTGCGCTCCGATTTGCGCGTGTGGAGTCTCATGAACTCCTAGAACATCAAGTAATGCAATGACATTATTGACGGCACAACCCGCCATCTCGACGTGATGCTGAGTAAGTTCCTCGGCTGGCACTTTTCCTCTGTCACGTCGATCGGTAGATTCTATCTCTACGGCAGCGGCACTCATCTGGCGGGTGATATGATTGGCGTGCCGGGTCACAAATTGGCGCAACATATGTTACGCACTAACTTTTGAGGGTATAGCGCCCGCATCATGCCTGTTTATTGCGAAACTTGGCTCTATGGCTATGGCAGCTTTCCCGCCGAGCCGCTTAATGCCGCCACCAGCTTGGTGCCAGTCGTGCTAGGCGCGCTCGCGTTTTACTTCTTGATCCGCCGGGGTGAGGGTGGCCCGGTGGTTTATCTCCTCGCTACGCTGCTCATTGCGACAGGCCTCGGCAGCACCGCTTGGCACGCAACCCGCGAGCAGGCGGCACTCACTGCGGATACCGCGCCAGGCCTGCTCTATTTCGCCGTGATACTGTTTTTCTGGGTCTATTATCTGGGCGGGCGATTCTGGGGCTTTTCGCCGCTTGCATCGATTGCGCTTCTTGTCCATTTCCTGTGGCCAGTGTCGCGCGAGGCACTTTTTATCGTGCTCGGCGCCTTTGTAGTCGCCCTCGCTCTTGGCCTGCTCGGGCTCACCTACCGTCGTCGACGCGCCGCTTTCAAGCCGGCGCTAGTAACGGTGGGGTTCGCCGCGCTGGCACTCGCGCTCCGTAGCATCGACCTGCAGGTCTGTGAGACGATTTCCTTCGGCACCCATTTCTTCTGGCACATTTTCCTCGGTACAGCTGCTTATGCTGGTATTCGCATGATGGTCGCCGCGCGCGATTCTAACATCGCCGCTGTGAGCCAAACCGCCAAGTAGCGCTCAGTCCAAACATCCAGCGAGGCTGAAGGCTACGATAATGTGTTCCAATTCTTCTTTTGCCTAGCACTGCCTAGCAACCTGGACGAAGGCGCGGCTGAATTCTGGAGCTGCTCTTGAGGTTTTCTGCATTGCGCGATTTTCCAATTGGATCCGACCGATATGGGCGCAACGCACAGCTATGTTCGCAGGGCCGAAAACATAGTCAGGGCGTAGCGTAACGAACTGATACGACATCTCTAGAATCACTTCGTGGTTGCGTCACGGGACATTGCGGACAATTTGTATGTTCAAAACGATTCTAAGCGAAATGGATCGCTCGAACTGAGACGCATAGTGGGAAGAATTTCCTCAAGTTCGGAAAATCACCTACCGATGACTCTATTAAATCCGCTGCACGCCAAGTGATAAATTAAGATTGAGATCTACTACTTGGTTTGCTGTCGCTCTCGCCGCCCTTATGGGGAAAATAAAAATTGCGCGAAGTGCGGCTTGAGTGTGGCCAGAGTGCCAGACTAGTCTTCGCTCGTGAGGGGTGGCCAGCCAACCGTATTGGTCGAGGTGACGGCCGCTAGTTTGCGCATCAAATGATTTTCTGCCTTAGAATTCCTGGTCGTCACTTTTGTGAAAATCGACGAAAGAGTAGACTCGTGTAGGAGTCGAGTCGATAGCCTAAGGAACCGGTGGCCCATGGCGGGTGAACAGGCACTAAAGAAAGTTCTCGTCACAGGCGCGACGGGCATGGTGGGGCGGCAGGTGCTAGTGCAGTTGCTCGACAATCCTTTGGTCGGCGAGATCATCTCCGTCGGCCGGCGGGAAACGCCGCTCAGCCATGAAAAGCTGCGAGAGTTCATCCATGAGGATTTTCTCGACCTTTCGTCGCTTAAGGCCGAATTTGCCGAGATAGATGTTTGCTTTTATTGCCTCGGTGTTTATCAAAGCCAGGTATCGCGCAAGGCCTATTTTCGGATCACCTGCGACTATTTGGTGGCACTGACCGATGTCCTTGCGGCGGTCAGCCCAGAGTCGGCTTTCGTGCTTTTCAGCGCGCAGAGTGCGCGTCCCGACGGCAAGGGCATGTACTTTGCGCGGGTAAAAGGCAAGGCTGAGAACCTGCTGAACAATACGAATTTCCCGCGGAAATATATCTTCCGTCCCGGCCATATCCAACCTACTCACCAGCGTAAACCGCCAGGTTTAATATACCGCCATATTGCGCTGCCGATGATGACCAAGAAATTCGCCAAGAACCCAAAGATCGGCGTGACCGACCGAGACCTCGCCAAGGCGATGGTCTTGACCGGCATCGCAGCGGCGCCTGAATCGAAGGTATTCGACAACTGCATGATTCGCGAAGCCGCCGGTGCCCGCTAATCGGCGCCGACACTTTCCGTATCGGCGGACTTGCTCAGGTCGGTGGCTTCCAGCGGCCGTCGCGCACTAGCTCGTCAGTTAGCTTGTCGAGCCCACGGGAGAATCGGGTGATGATCTCGTCGACCTGATCGTTTGTGATGCTTAAGGGTGGCGCGAAGGACGAGGAGTTGTGACCAAAATAGCCGCGCGAGATGAGCTTCTCCTCGTAGCAGAGGTCAAACAGGCGGTGTGAGCAGTCCCATTCGATGTTAAGCTCTTTCTTGGTCTCCTTGTTGGCCACCAGCTCGATGGCGAGCATCAATCCATCGCCGCGGATCTCTCCCATCAGCGGGTGGTCGCCGATGCGCTCGTGGAGCTGCGCCTTGAAGTATTCGCCGACGCGAGCAGAATTGCCGATTAGGTCTTCGCCTTCCATCAGGTCAAGATTGGCGTTGGCAGCTGCACAGGCGATGGGATGTCCACTCGCCGTATGACCATGGGTGAACAACGTCCTTTCTGGATCAGAGGCGAAGACTTGCCACATCTCTTCCGAGATCACCGAGGCCGAGAGCGGCACATAGGCGCTAGTGATGCCCTTAGAGAGTGTCATCAGATCCGGCGTTAGATCGTATTTCTGGGCGGCGAACCATTCGCCGAGGCGGCCGAAGCCGGTTATTACCTCGTCGGCGATAAAGAGCACGTCGTGTTTCTTCAGCACCTTTTGGATCTCCTCGAAATAGCCTTCCGCAGGGGCGATACAGGCGGCGGCGCCCATAACCGGCTCGGAGATGAAGGCGCAAACCGTCTCCGGTCCCTCCACTTCGATCATCTCGTCAAGATTGGTAGCCATGCGCTTGGAGAAGTCGCGCTCGGATTCGCCGGGCCGGCTTTCCCAGTAGTAATGCGCCTTGTCGGTATGTAGAAAACCGTCGAGTGGTAGACCAAACGGTACGTGCATGAGCGGTAGACCGGACATGCTGGCGCAGGCCGAGGTTACCCCATGATAACCCGAATGTCGCGAAATGATCTTACGTTTCTCGGTTTTGCCGCGCAGATGCTGATACATCCAGGCCAGCTTGACATTGGCGTCGTTCGCTTCCGAGCCCGAGCTCGCGAACAGCACCTTGCTCATATGGTTGGGCAAAATCTTTAGCAGCCGTTCGCCGAGCTTGATCTGCTGCTCATGGGCATTGCCGCCGAAAGTATGGAAATAGGCAAAATCATGCGCCTGTTTGCTGATTGCATCAGCGATCTCGTCGCGGCCATAGCCCACATTGACACAAAACAGCGCTGCCATCGCGTCGATATAGGTATTGCCCTTGTTGTCGCTCAAGTAGATGCCGTCGCCCTTGGTCATGATCTGTGGGCCGATTTCGGCATGCTCCGGCAGAGAAGTGAAAGCGTGGATCGTCGCGTCCACGTCTATTTGCTCAAGATTGATATTCGCTTTTGCGTCCATATTCATCCCTTGCTCCTTTTCATGGATTTGATCTTGTGACAACGCTAGCACAGGTTGTGCGCAAGATCTCGCTTCGTGCATGGCGCACGAAATGGCTTAACAATTCGGGCGCGTCTGACGAGCGCGCGCGAGTGCTACCTGACGAAATCAAGCCCCAGGGTGCGCCAGACTTTGACCATTGCGTTGGCAAGGTCGTCGATCATATCGTCGTTATGCAACGGGCTTGGGGTGATTCGGAGGCGCTCTGTACCTTTGGGTACGGTTGGGTGGTTGATCGGCTGTATATAGATGCCGTGCTCGACGAGCAGCATGTCGGAGGCCTTCTTGCAGCGCACCGGGTCGCCCACCAGTATCGGCAAGATATGACTCTCGCTCGGCATGACCGGCAGCGCTGCCTTGCTCAGCACCTCCTTGCAGCGCGCCGTGCGGTCCTGATGGCGGGTGCGCTCTTCGTTGCTTTCCTTCAGGTGGCGGACGCTCGCCAGCGCGCCGGCTGCGATCGCCGGGGGCAGGGCGGTGGTGAAAATGAAGCCCGGCGCGAAGCTACGGATGACGTCGATCAGCGCGGCTGAGCCAGTAATGTAGCCGCCCATGATGCCAAACGCCTTGGCCAGCGTACCCTCGATCACGGTTAAGCGGTCCATCAGGTCTTCTTGTTCGGCAATGCCGCCGCCGCGCGGGCCGTAGAGGCCAACCGCATGGACTTCATCGAGATACGTCATCGCGCCATATAATTCGGCTACCTCGCAGATTTCTTTGATGGGGGCGACATCACCATCCATAGAATATATCGATTCAAAGGCAACCAGCTTGGGCGCCGTCGGGTCGGCGTCTCGCAATAGGCACTCAAGATCGGCCGGATCATTATGCTTGAATATAGTCTTGCTTGCGCGGCTGTGGCGGATTCCCTGGATCATCGAGGCATGGTTGAGCGCGTCCGAATAGACCTGACAATTGGGCAGCACCTGGGCCAGTGTGCTAAGCGTCGCTTCATTGGAGATATAGCCAGAGGTGAAGACGAGCGCCGCTTCCTTGCCGTGGAGATCTGCTAGCTCGCGCTCCAGTGAAACCACCGGATGCGACGTTCCAGAGATATTGCGCGTGCCGCCGGCGCCGGCACCATAGGCCTTGATCGCCTCGGTCATTGCGTTCAGCACATTGGGATTCTGCCCCATGGCGAGATAGTCGTTGGAGCACCAGATTGCGACATCGTTAATTTCTTCACCATTACCAGAATAGCGGCTGGCGTGGGGATAATTACCCGCATGACGCGCCAGTTCTGCGAATTCACGGTAGTTGCCCTGGTCTTTCAGTTCCGCAATTTTTTGCGCGAAGAAAGCGTCATAATCGATACTGTCGTGATTCATATTCTGATTTTCTATCAGCTCGGGGGCATAAAACCCGAATCAGTATTGCCCAAACGCTTCGTGTTTTAAATATAGTTTATTAACCGCCTCTAAACCTTGATGTAGCTCACATCTTCGTCAATCTCTCTTTAGTTGTGCTTGCGCCGCGGCAAGGCGGGCAATCGGCACGCGATAAGGCGAACAGGATACGTAATTTAGCCCACATTGATGGAAAAACCGTATCGAGGTGGGATCACCGCCATGCTCGCCGCAAATGCCGAGTTTGAGACTGCTGTTTTGCCTGCGTCCGCGCGTGCACGCTGTCTCAACGAGCTCGCCTACCCCTCCAATATCAAGGCTGACAAAGGGATCACGCTCGAATAGACCCTGGCGCACATAGCTGTCCATGAAGCTCGCCGCGTCGTCGCGGCTGATGCCGAGGGAGGTCTGGGTCAAATCATTGGTGCCAAAAGAAAAGAAATCGGCAGCCTCCGCGATATCGCCGGCGCGGAGCGCCGCGCGCGGCAGCTCAATCATGGTGCCGACAATGTAAGGCGGTAATTTGCCGCGCGTCACCTCAATTTCGTGGGCGACATCCTCAACCAGTTTGCGGAGGATTTTAAGTTCCGGCGCTCCGAGCACCAAAGGAATCATGATCTCTAGTACCGCGGTTCCTGCCACGCTGCCTTCCGCGACATCGAGTATCGCCTCAAAAATAGCGCGGGCTTGCATCTCATAGATTTCCGGGTGTGAGATGCCAAGGCGGCAGCCTCGATGGCCGAGCATTGGATTGTTTTCACGTAGTTGCTCGACACGGGCCCGCACTTCCTGGAAGGGGAGGCCGGCGGCTTCGGCAACTTCGCGCATCTCCGGCTCGCCATGGGGGAGGAACTCGTGCAGCGGTGGGTCCAGCAGGCGGATCGTTACCGGCAGTCCGGCCATGATGGTAAAAAGCTCAGCGAAATCCTGGCGCTGCATAGGCAGCAGCTTGGCAAGCGCCGCACGTCTACCTCCGGAATCCTCGGCGAGGATCATTTCACGCATGGAAATGATGCGATCCGTATCGAAGAACATATGCTCGGTGCGGCAGAGGCCGATCCCATCGGCGCCAAACTTGCGCGCTGTGGCAGCATCGCGTGGCGTCTCAGCATTGGCGCGCACGCCGAGAGCACGAATCTCGTCTGCCCAGCCCATCAGCGTTGCGAAGGCGCCCGAAAACTCCGGCTCAATGGTTGGAATTTCACCTTTCAGCACCTCGCCTAGCGTGCCGTCGACGGTAATGAGATCGCCTTCCTTGATGGTTTGGCTTTCGGTGGTGAACTTCTTCGCCGCAAAGTCGATTCTGAGTTCCATCGCGCCAGTGATACAGGGTCGGCCCATACCACGCGCTACCACGGCTGCGTGGCTTGTCATGCCGCCCCGGCTGGTCAGGATAGCGCGCGCCGCGTGCATGCCGTGGATGTCCTCGGGGCTAGTTTCCGGTCGCACCAAGATTACCGCCTCGCCCTTGGCCGCGAGGTCTTCGGCGCGGTCCGAGGAGAATACTGCCTTTCCTGCCGCCGCGCCCGGCGAGGCAGGCAGGCCGCGCGAGATAACGTTGCGTGGCGCGTCCGGATCAAGGCGGGGGTGGAGTAGTTGTTCCAGTGATTCCGCCTCGATTCGCGAGACCGCCGCCTCCTTGTCGAGCACCCCCTCGGCCACCAGGTCTACAGCGATCTTGAGCGCCGCCGCCGCGGTGCGCTTGCCGGCGCGTGTCTGCAGCATCCACAGCTTGCCCTGTTGCACAGTGAACTCTATATCCTGCATGTCGCCGTAATGGTCCTCGAGCCGGGCGGCCACGTCCTCCAGCTCGTTATAAATATTGGGCATGGCGGACGCGAGGACCAGTGCGCCCGAATCCTGGTAGCCATCGTTGGTAAGGGGCTGGGGAGTGCGTATGCCAGCAACGACATCCTCGCCTTGGGCAGTGATAAGATATTCGCCGTAAAGCCGCTTGTCGCCGCTCGATGGAGCTCGCGTGAAGGCGACGCCGGTGGCGCAATCTGCACCCATATTGCCGAAAACCATGGCCTGGATATTGACCGCGGTGCCCCAGCTTTCCGGGATGTCGTACAGCAAGCGATAGGTGACGGCGCGCTGGTTCATCCATGAATCGAACACCGCGCTCACGGCGCCCCAAAGCTGTTCGACCGGGTCCTGCGGGAAGGGCGAATCGAGGCGCGCTTTCACCAGCTCTTTATATTCCTCGATAAGGCCTTGCCAGTTCTCGGCTGACATCTCGGTATCGAGTTCGATATCGAGGTCGCGCTTAGCGCGTTCCAGAAAATCCTCGAATTCCTGATGGCTGACGCCAAGGACGACATCGCCATACATCTGAATGAATCGGCGGTAGCTGTCATAGGCGAATCGCGCGTCACCGGTGCGTTCGGCAAGGCCGGCGGCGGTATCGTCATTGAGGCCGAGATTGAGTACGGTATCCATCATGCCTGGCATGGAGGCTCGGCTGCCTGAGCGAACTGAAACGAGAAGTGGGTTTGCCTTGTCGCCAAAATGCGCGCCTGTGATGCCCTCGATATGCCGCATGCCCGCATCGATCGCGTCTGTGAGGGTCTCCGGGAAGTTCATACCGTTCGCGTAATAGGCACTGCAGACTTCAGTGGTAACAGTGAAGCCTGGTGGCACGGGCAAGCCGAGATTAGCCATCTCCGCCAAGTTAGCCCCTTTGCCGCCTAAGAGATCGCGCATTTCGGCGGAACCCTCCGCCGTGCCTCCACCAAATGTCCGAAGCCACTGAGTCATCTCGCCATCACCCTTCGATTTTAGAGAAATCGGCGATGCGGTCGAGGGAATCGCGAATTTCGGAGAGCAGGTTGAGTCGGTTCTTGCGTAGAACCGCGTCCTCGGCATTGACTGTGACGTGATCGAAGAAGGCATCTACTGGCTGGCGCAGCGCTGCCATGATTGCCATTGCGTCCCGATAGGCTTCGGCCTTCAGCGCTTTGGCGGTGCGGACGTTTGCGCCAATAATGGCGTCGTGAAGCGCATTTTCTTCTGCTTGCGCAAAACTCTCGATGTCCGGCGCCTCAGTATAGGAAACTCCGTCCTTCTTTTCCTCTATCCGGAGAATATTGGCGGCACGTTTATAAGCAGTGAGTAGGTTGGCACCGTCCTTGCTACCAATGAATTCGCCGAGTGCACTGACCCGCGCCATGAGACGCACCAGATCGTCCTCGCCCCCGAGCGCGAAGACGGCGCTTACTAGGTCATGGCGCACGCTGTTCTCGCGGAGATGCACCTTGAGGCGGTCGGCGAAGAAATCGAGTAAGTCGTTCGCAACCTCTCCGCTTGCGCCGGCGGAGGGGAAAACTTCGGCGAGGGGCAAGCGTAGACCGTTCTCGAGGATGAGGCGGATCACGCCAAGGGTGGCGCGTCGCAGCGCGAAGGGGTCCTTCGAGCCGGTGGGTTTTTCGTCGATTGCCCAAAAGGCAACAAGGGTATCGATCTTATCGGCAAGCGCGACGGTGACCGATTCCGGTGCGCTCGGGCAGGCGTCACCCGGGCCCTTAGGCGCATAATGCTCGGCGATTGCTTGGGCCACCTCAGGTGCCTCGCCGTCGCTAAGAGCGTAATAGCGCCCCATGATGCCTTGAAGGTCTGGAAACTCGCCGACCATCTCGGTGGTGAGATCAGCCTTGCAGAGCCGCGCGGCGGCTCGCACCTTATCGCAGTCCGCATCCGGAATGTAGCGGTGTAGCTCAACCGCGAGCACCTGGATGCGATCGACCTTCTCGCCCAGGGTGCCAATCTTGGCGTGAAAGGTAATGGATTTGAGCGCCGTGGTACGCGAAGAAAGCGTCTTCCTGCGATCCTGGTCCCAGAAGAACTTGGCGTCCGCCAGGCGAGCGCGCAGTACACGCTCATTGCCGGCCACGATCGCCGCGCCCTGGTCCGCCGTCGCTATATTGGCAACCATTATAAAGAAAGGGGCGAGTTTGCCCTCCGCATCCTCCAGGCTAAAATATTTCTGGTGCTTGCGCATGGCCGAGCTGAGTACCGTGCCCGGCAAGTCCATGAATTCGGCGTCGATGCGGCCCATGAGCGGCACGGGCCATTCGGTAAGCCCAGCATTCTCCGCTACCAGCGCCTCGTCCGGCATGATGCGGAGACCTTCTGTCTTGGCTAGGCACGTAGCAGTCTCGGCGATCACCTGTTGCCGCTCCTCGGGATCAAGCATAACGTGAGCGTTGCGCAGGCCATCGCGATAACCGGCAAAATCAGCGACGGCGAGCGCTTCCCTGGCGAGCACGCGGTGGCCGCGTGTGATCCTACCTGCCTCGGCACCGTGGGTGGCTAGCGGTACCACCACGCCGTCCAAGAGGCAAAGGAGGGAGTGAATCGGCCGCACCCAGCGGTCTCTTCTTGAGCCCCAACGCATGGATTTCGGCCAGGACATCTTTTCTAGGGCGGCAGGGATCAGCTCGGCTAGCACCTTGGCGGTGGCGCGACCCCTCTCCTCGCTGACTGCGAACCACACCATGCTATTCTGCGTTTCGCGCTGCTCGCATTGATCCAGAGTCACGCCGGCGGACTTAAGGAAACCCTGAATTGCCTTTTCCGGCGCGTCCACCTTGGGGCCTTTGCGCTCAACAGAAATATCCGGCTGGGTCTCCGGTAGGCCGTTCACAACCAAAGCGAGTCGGCGCGGCGTGACGAAGACCTTCGCGTTGTCATAATGGAGACGGCTCTCCTTCAGACCATCGGCGACAAGACTCTTGAGGTCTTGTGCCGCCCTTGCCTGCATGCGCGCTGGGATTTCTTCTGACAGGAGCTCGAAGAGAAGTTCTGCCACCGCTCTTAGGCTCCACTCTTCTCGCTCGCCAGCCAGGCTTCGCAGCAGGCCTTGGATAGCGCGCGGACACGACCGATATATGCGGCGCGCTCGGTGACGCTGATGACGCCGCGCGCATCGAGCAGATTGAAGATATGGCTCGATTTCATGCATTGATCATAGGCCGGCAGCGGCAAGGCTGGGTTGCAGTGGAGCAGGGTCTGGCATTGATTCTCCGCATCGGCGAAGTGGCGCAGCAGAATATCCGTGTCTGCAAGTTCGAAATTGAACGCCGAGAATTCGCGTTCGGCCTGTTGGAACACATCGCCATAGAGGACTTTTTTGACGCCCACGGCGCCGTTCCAATCGATGTCGTAGACGTTATCAACGCCCTGAACATACATGGCGAGGCGTTCAAGGCCATAAGTGATTTCGGCCGACACCGGGTCGCAATCGATGCCACCGACCTGTTGGAAATAGGTGAACTGGGTCACCTCCATGCCGTCACACCAGACCTCCCAGCCGAGCCCCCAGGCGCCGAGCGTCGGGCTTTCCCAATCGTCCTCGACAAAGCGTATGTCATGCGCTGTCGCATTGATGCCGAGGGTGGAGAGGCTCTCCAGATAGAGCGTCTGCACATCCATCGGCGAGGGCTTTAGGATCACTTGGAACTGGTAGTAATGCTGAAGCCGATTAGGGTTCTCGCCGTAGCGCCCATCAGTCGGCCGACGAGAGGGCTGCACGTACGCCGCGTTCCACGGCTTGGGCCCGAGGCTCCGGAGCGTAGTCGCCGGGTGGAAGGTGCCAGCGCCGACTTCAAGGTCGTAGGGCTGAAGGACGACGCAACCCTGCTCTGCCCAGAAACGCTGCAGTTCCAGGATTAAGGATTGAAACGAAGTGTCCCGACTCGCGCCCATGAGGTTCTTTATCCCCTAGCCGCTTCTCGGGCGGCGGTCAACGTCCGTTAGGCGCGGCGCGGCGCCCGTTAGGCCTCACATTTATGCGTGTCGAGCGACGCGGTGTAGGCTCCGCACTTGGAGCATTGGACCATGTTTTCGCTAGCTAGCTCGGGATATTGGTTCCGACTAGCCTCGCGGGCTTGTGCTTCGCGTTTTCGACTGACGCGGCCGATGGCTTTGAAGCCATACCAGACGCTCACGATAAGCGCGATCAGGATGAGGAGTTTGGGTAGGCTGAAACCGAACATCTTCGGTCAGCGGCGATCCTCAATATTGTCCTGGTCGGAGGCGTCGTCAACCTTCGCCGCCTTCGCCCTCATCCGGCCCATCGCCTTGAAGCCGTACCAGACGACGGCTATGACAGCGATCAGGATGATCAGCTTCATGGGACTAAACATGTTTTCCTCCAGTGGCGGGAGATGGTCGGGGCAGCGTAAACCGATCTATCCGATTGATGGTTAACGCCAAATCCAAATATACACCCACCGAGTTATGACAGCAATTTGAGCCTTCCGGCCCGCTGGGTCAAGCTTTGTCGCACTGTACCGATTCGTCAATTTGTTTAATCTCGTCCTATTGCCGGCTTAATTTCGGATTTCGGGCGACGATCGGATGGTGGTGGTGGACAATATGCTATGCTTCATCGGCATTGCTGGCTCGCGTGTCGTTGATACATTGATCGTGCCAAGGATCGTCAACGGTAACACCAATTCGCT
>CAZUXZ010000026.1:0-3359 GCA_964624055.1 uncultured Rhizobiaceae bacterium
GTCGATATCGATTTTTTAATTGATAACATTCTCAGACATTCTGAATTTCCGCTTAACGTTAAAGCAGTCATAGATTCGCCGACGATTCTGCACGTTATCCTAACCGAATTTATGACCGCGCAGCCGTTCGATATGTCGAGCAAGGAAGTTGCGGAGCGCGATTCTAGCGGAGACCTATTGTTTGAGGTGTTTCGAGCTACTTCCGCGTTGCCGATTTTTTATAACCGCGTTATTAATATTGCGGACAAAAAATTCGTCGATGGAGGGATCAGCGACGCAATCCCTCTACTCCGAGCAATTGATGCGGGATGCACGAATATTGTTGTCGTGACAACACGAGAGTCGAGTTTCAGGCGTAAAAGAACGACTGGATTTAAACGTGGATTGGGCCAACTCGTTCTGGCCAAGCACCCACGTTCGCTGCGCAACCAACTCTTGAACGAGGACAAACTGTTCAACAAAACGATGAATCTTCTGCAGAAGCGGAGACTTTTGGGCGGTGATATCCGGATCACTTGGGTCGCGCCCAGCGATAAATCGCGGCTGGTTGGGCGCACGACCAGGGCGCGCGCCAGACTCTGGGATTGTGCCCAAATGGGGCGCGAAGACGCACTTAATGCTCTTGGCGGATCTGTTCCTTAAATCAATCTCTTAGCTGTTGCGGAGCGGCCTTGAAAAGCACCGGATCGGAACCTAGACTCATATATCGTGTAGGAGTGATGGAGAGTCGTACCACGAGAGAGCCGATATGCGCCGGGTCGAGTTCTGGCCCACAATCGGTGCTAGTTTTCGATGCTCAGGTGGCTAGACAGAAACGCTTTGATGCTTAGGCGCCTTTAGCATTCGGATACCGATAGGTTGTTATGGACAATATTGTTGATACGTTAAATTATATCTGGCCGTTCCTTGCGGTGATCACACCGGTGGTTTTCTTCCATGAGCTTGGACATTATTTGGTTGCTAGAGCGAACCGCATAAGCGTAGAGGTTTTCTCTATCGGTTTTGGCCCGGAACTCTTCGGTATTAATGACCGTCACGGTACGCGGTGGAAATTTAGTTTGTTGCCGCTCGGTGGATACGTGAAGTTTGTGGGCGATTCGAACGCCGCTAGCACGTCACCGACAGAAGAAATCAACGAAATGGCGCCCGCCGAACAGGCCAAGTGCTTCCATAATAAGAGTGTGACGCAGCGCTCCGCAGTTGCCGTCGCGGGGCCGGTTGCCAACTTCATACTGGCGATCGTGACATTCGCTATATTGTTTGCCACTGTGGGGCAACAGTTTACACCAGCCATTGTTGGCGCTGTCATTGAAGGCAGTGCAGCCGAAGAAGCTGGCTTGAAATCCGGTGACGAATTTCTGCAAATAAATGGACAGGATGTTTCTCGTTTTGAGGATATTCAATCCACAGTCCTCCTTAATTTAGGAAATCCGCTGGATATAATCGTGTCACGTGACGGCAGTGAACTGATGATTCGTGCGGAGCCGCGTATGGTTGCCGCACAGGACACATTCGGAAATGAAACATCAAGACCGCAACTTGGAATCAGCGTACCCCAGGTCGCATTTATGCAGCACGGCCTTGGCACAGCCATATGGCAAGCCGTTAAGCAGACAGTATTTGTAATTAGCGCCTCCGGTAAGGCGGTCGGGCAGATGATCGGCGGATCACGATCTACTGAAGATCTCGGCGGGCCAATTCGTATAGCCGTAATGTCCAGTCAGGTTGCTGCAGGCGGGATAGCTGGCCTCGCATTCTTTCTGGCGGTGATTTCAGTCAGCCTCGGGTTGATAAACCTAGTGCCTATCCCAGTATTGGATGGTGGGCATCTGCTGTTTAACTTCTTCGAAGCGTTGATGGGACGCCCTCTCAAACCGCATATACAGCAAATTGGCCAAACCGTTGGCCTTGTCCTGATCATTGCCCTAATGGTTTGGGTAACGGGTAAAGACATTCTTGGACTGGCTTCGTGATCGCGATTAGCGGGGATTCACGCCCGGCCATTATGCCCATCGCGTCATGCCCGTTTGGTCATGTTGCTGGCCTATTCGTACTATTGATGGTTTTAGCACTGGCCTTGCCGGCTACGCCGGTCTCTGCTCAAACAACTATTCAAGAAGTGCTGGTAGAGGGGAACGAGCGTATCGAGGCTGATACGGTTCGGTCTTACCTTTCGATTTCAGCTGGGGATGCGTTTAACGCAAGTGAAATCAACGATTACCTTAAAAGCCTCTTCGCCACAGGTCTCTTTGCCGATGTGACAATTCGCCTCGAAACCCTTGCGTTGATCGTGCTCGTCGTTGAGAATCAGATCATTAACCGCGTCGTCTTTGAGGGCAACAAACGGATTGCCGACGAATCCTTGGAACGCGAGACGCAGCTTCGTGCGGGCGTCGTATATACGCGCACGCGGGTCCAAAGCGATCTTCAGCGATTGATCGAAATCTACCGTTCAAGCGGTAGATTTGCGGCACAAATCGAGCCCAAGGTCATTCAATTAGCGCAAAATCGTGTTGATCTGGTCTTCGAAATTGACGAAGGGCCGCTCACAGGTGTTCGAAGGATCAGTTTTGTCGGCAACAAACGGTTCAGTGATGGTGAATTGCGGGAACAGATTCAAACCCGTGAGACCGCATGGTGGCGCATCCTAACTTCTGATGATACCTATGCTCCAGACCGACTCACTTTCGACCGAGAACTTCTCCGGAAATATTACTTGGGCAAGGGGCACGCCGATTTTCGCGTAATTTCCGCAGTAGCTGAATTAACTCGCGATCGAAAAGACTTTTACGTGACTTTTACGATTGAAGAAGGGCCGCGCTACAAATTTGGTGAACTAACCGTAAATGCAAATTTGCGTGATCTTCAGCCAGAGTCGTTGCAACCCTTCATAATCAGCGAATCAGACGAATGGTATGACGCAGTTGAAGTGGAAAATACCGTTCAGGCACTGACGGATGCGGTGGGCAACTTTGGTTATGCATTTGTAGATATTCGCCCGAATATTCAGCGTAACCGCGAAGATCGCTTGGTAGACGTGGTCTATGAAGTTAAAGAAGGGCCGCGGGTTTACGTGGAGCGCATCAACATCGTTGGCAACACACGGACATTGGATAAGGTGGTGCGGCGTGAGTTTCGCCTCGTTGAGGGTGACGCGTTTAACGCCGCTAAGATCCGACGTTCGCGCCAGAAAATCAGAAACCTGGGATTATTCGAGACGGTTGAAGTCGATAGCGAACAAGGTACCCGACCGGATCAATTGGCCCTGACTGTGGCCGTTAAGGAGAAATCAACTGGTGAGCTGAGTTTCGGTGCGGGGCTATCCAGCCTTGATGGACCCGTTGGTGAAGTTAGCATCA
>CAZUXZ010000027.1:0-2827 GCA_964624055.1 uncultured Rhizobiaceae bacterium
AGGCACAAAGAAAGAAAAAACGAACCCTAAAAAAGAAACTTCCAAACTAAGTAACAAAAACAAATTGTCCAGACAAAATACACAGGGAAAATCAACAGTTGCTGAAGATAAAATCATGGAAGGAAAACAGCAGTTGGAAATTTTTCGTCAACATGACTTTCAAGGCAGTTGGCAAAATGAAAAGGCCATTTCCCGCCAAGCTCGACAGTTAAATCGAGGCGAAATCAGTAGTGTTATCAATAGTAAAAACGGTTTTCACCTAATCGACATCAAAAAAAAGCGGACTTATCGAGGCGATTTGTACTTGTATGGTCAAGACCAGTATTCTTACTCTCGTAAAGATGCTATGAAAATTGGTCGAGAATATGTCGCACGTTGGGGACATTATCACAGTATCTACACACCTTGGGATAACCCAGAAGAAGGTAGGAAACCGCTCAATTTCATGGGAAGAGCCGAATGGCAAGCCCGCCATTACGACGAAAATTATGGCACCTCTGAATCTGCTATTCACTCTTTTGGTATGTTGACATGGGGAAACGCTTTTTCAGCTTGGGACACGGATGATCGCGATGCTGACGGCAACTTGAAGTTTTCCACTAAAACTATTGGTGAATTTTTAGGTCGTTTACAATTCAGTCATTCGTATGAATTAATCGAAAGTGATGTTGCTTCTACTTTACAGAAGTTACCTGAGTTGTCGTTGCACTTTTCCCGAATGAGAATGAGTAATCTGCCGTTTTTTCAGACTCTCAATGATAAATTGGTCAAAATTGCAGAAAAAACAGAAACAGACATTCCCATCTTATCTCTCCTAGCATTTCCAACGTTGGAGGACGCTTCGTTTGATCTAGATATGAATTTGGGAAACTTTTTCCGAAAACGTTATGAAAAGGAGCAAGACGTTTACCTGAAAACAGGAGTTTTTGGATTCGATATTCAAAAACAGTCTACACTCAAAGTATCATCTACTCGTGAGGTGCGATTAGATCTTGGCTTCGACTCCGATATTGTCTGGCACGACCGAGATCGGGATGGGGATAAAAATATTTTGCGAGGTATCTACAGCCTTAATGCGGACGCTCGTAATATTTTGTTTCGCATCTACGATATTAGTTGGATTCCAGGCGCACGACGTTTGCGACATCAGATCAATTCTGGTGTCTACTTTAATTATCAACCAGCCGTAGACCGAGACGAAAACAGCCGTTTATATCCCTTTGGTCCGAGTACCTATTTTTACGAGCGAAAAGATATCAGTTATACCCTAGAAACAAGCATCGAGGTCAAAACACGTAAGCATCGGTCAGCTCTACGATTAATCGATTTTCGCACACAACTACGTGGCGATTTTACTGAATATGCAGCTGAAAACAATCGAACTTATGATTATATCGAAAGTGACATTACCGTCACACCACTACCCAGTCGAAATATGAGTGTTATCATGCGTACTACCCATGATCCTAACCAATCAGAAGTAGATGGTAAACGGTTTAAGCAAGTCGGTTTTCGTTCTAATTTTAGCTATCGCCGAGAAAAATGGAATCTTACTTTTGGTAATTCGTTCAGCAAAAGAACCAATTATGCCTCACGTCGAATTAATACTAGTTTCCAATTCCGGCCCAATTCAATGTTCGAAATCGATTTTAGTGCTGATTATGATTGGATTGAAAAACAGTTTTATTCGCAAAGTTTAACCGTTCGACGGAATTTGCATGACTGGGATCTGAGACTCTCTTGGCATCGTGTTGGTATTAAACGACCGCCTAATTTCGATAGCGTTCGACAAGACTTCACATTCCAGATTAACCTGATCGCTGATCCGACAGCTTCAGTTGGGCTTGGTTACGACGCAGTAACTGAAACTTGGGGCTTCCGCAGCCTCCCGGTCGGTGTACCTTATAATGCTTTCGGTGCTGGTAATGCTATGAGTCGATCCTACTTCTAAATGGAAGTTTACTGATAACACAATGGTAAGTTTGAGATACTTGACATCAACCAAACGATTGGTTTTACGTCTAAAACAGGTCGAAAATAAAATATAGTCAAAAGATAGATTCAACAATGATTCAGGGCAACTTAATTCGTTTAAATTGGTCATCAAAGTAAAAAAACATATCTAGTTATAAAAGATCAAAGTAGCATTCATTAAGATTCACGGGGGACAGTATTTTGGGAAAAAGGGGCTTGAGTTGGGGGAATAGCCAAGAAAATGGCAGTGGATGGGAACACCTAGCAACAATTGGCCTAGGAATTGTTTGGTGGTGTGTTCTTTGTTTTTGTGTCTATGTTCATGCCGATGATTTTGCCATTGCGCCGCAGGTTCTTGATGATACGACGGAAACAAACGGGATTTTTAGTCCCAACAACGATAACATCCAAGACAAAGTCATAATCGTTTTCGAAATGGACGGCACAACTGGTGAATACCAAATAATTATTGATGTGCACGGCCCAGGTGGTATTGGCCAACCAGACGGCCAGTTTAACGCAGATGACGATTGGTCGACTTTGGGAAAATTTGGCCCTGGATTAAACGTTAATGATGCTCCTAAACGGCTTCGTATTGAATGGGACGGGAAAGATAGCTTGGCAGCAACAGCTAAACTCGTTACTGATGGAAACTACCAACTACGACTGCAGGTTGATTTTTTTCAAGATGAACAATTGAATCCAATACAGGAGTCTCATACCAAAATTTTTTCTATCGCGGTCGATACACAATTACCGGAAACGTCGGGAAAATTAGAAAGAACAGATTTTTCACCTAACAACGATGGTCGGCACGATCGATTGGTCTTTACTTATAACTTGGGCGAAGATT
>CAZUXZ010000028.1:0-12069 GCA_964624055.1 uncultured Rhizobiaceae bacterium
TTGTTCGATTTGCGGTGATGCAACGCCCAGAGATGCAGAAATACCACACCGCAAAGCAGGAACGGCAACAAATAGTGTAGCGAGAAGAAGCGGTTGAGCGTCGGATTGTCGACGGAGAAGCCGCCCCATAGCCAGGTCACACGGGTCTCGCCGATCCACGGAATTGCCGAGACCAGGTTGGTGATCACCGTCGCTGCCCAGAAGCTCATCTGTCCCCAAGGCAATACATAGCCCATAAAGGCCGAGCCCATCATTAGGAACAGTATGACTACTCCCATCCACCATAGGATCTCGCGCGGCGATTTATAAGAACCGTAATAGAATCCTCGGAAGATATGGATATAGACCACAACGAAGAACATAGACGCGCCGTTGGCGTGGAGGTAGCGCATCAGCCAACCCCATTCGACGTCGCGCATGATGTGTTCAGTCGAATTGAAAGCATGATCAACATGCGGGGTATAATGCATGGCGAGAATTACGCCGGTGACGATCTGAATTACCAGCATGATCCCGGCAAGCGAGCCGAAATTCCACCAATAGTTTAAGTTGCGCGGGGCCGGATATTCGATCAGGTGCTCGTTCGCCCAGCTAAAGATGGGCAGGCGATAGTCAATCCACTGGACTACTTTGTAACGGTGTAGGGGTGTCGTCATAATTGCCGGGCTCCGCCTCAGCCGATCTTGATTAGCGTTTCGTCGAGGAATTGATATTCAGGAACTGAGAGATTGGCCGGTGCCGGCCCGACCCGGATACGTCCGGAAGTATCATAATGCGAGCCGTGGCAGGGGCAGAACCAGCCTCCAAAATCGCCGCGCGGATCGCCTATCTTGTTGCCGAGCGGAATGCAGCCGAGATGGGTACAGACACCGACCAGGATCAGCCATTCGGCCTTTTGGACTCGATCTTCGTCTTTTTCTGCGTCGCTCAAATCGTCAAGCGAGACGGCGCGCGCCGAGTCGATTTCTTGCTGAGTGCGGCGGCGGATGAAAACCGGCTTGCCACGCCATTTGACTGTGATCGACTGGCCGACTTCGATGGCGGAGATGTCAACTTCCGTCGAGGACAGGGCCAGCACATCGGCCGAGGGGTTCATGGTTTCGATTAGCGGCCATACCACGGCGATAGTGGCAATTGCCCCCATCCCGCCGGCCGCCAATATCAGAAAATCGCGCCGGGTCTCTTCGCCCTGCTCGCTCGCCTGGTCGCTTTCAGGCGCCGTATCTGTCATTATCCAACCCTTCAATTCCGCGGCCCGACCGGCCTCTAAAGCACCAAATAGTGCGGAAAATCCGTGCGCTACGTGCGGCCTGAGGCCACAGCCGGTGGGAGGGTTAACACGGGCAGAAGCGAAGGGCAAGAACCTAACGGTAGCACCCCGAGCGGTGGTCGGAACGGATTGACAGGCAGCATCGTGCCGTGTTGGGAAAAGGAACGTTACAAGCAGTGAAAGTCGTTTTATATCAACCAGACATTGCTGGAAATGTGGGTGCAGTATTGCGCCTCGGCGCGTGTATGGGAACCCCTGTCGAGATCATCGAGCCTTGTGGTTTTCCCTTTGATTTGCGTCGCATTCGCCGCACCGCCCTCGACTACATAGACCATGTCAAATTGCGCCGCCACGCCTCCTGGGAGACGTTCCAAGCCGATTTGAGCAACCATCACGGGCGACTCGTGCTGCTCTCGACCCGTGGCGCGGTGCGCTACGACCAATTCGCCTTTGCGCCAACGGATATGCTGCTCTTCGGGCGCGAAAGCGCCGGCGTGCCAGATGCGGTGCATGACGCCGCCGATGTGGTGGTGCGTGTACCGTTGGCGCGGGAGATGCGATCGCTTAATGTCGCAAGTACTTCGGCCATGATATTGGGAGAGGCGTTGCGCCAAACCGGCCTACTGCCTGGAGACGAAGATGAAAGATAGAATACCTCCCCAACTTCCGCCCGGAGCTTCAAGCGAGAAGGAGAAGAAAATGGTCGCCGGCTGGTTCGCGAACTTACGCGATCAAATCTGCGCGGTGTTTGAGGACTTGGAAGGTAGGCTGGAGGGATCAGACCTACCACCCGGAAGTTTTGAGCGTAAGGAATGGCAGCGAGACGGCGGCGGTGGCGGAGTGATGTCGATCATGCGCGGACGTGTTTTTGAAAAAGTCGGCGTGAATATCTCCACCGTCTATGGCAGCTTTACGCCGGATTTCGCCACCCGGGTACCGGGCGCCGAACAGAACCCTAATTTCTGGGCGAGTGGCATTTCCCTCGTAGCCCATATGTGCTCGCCGCGCGTACCCGCGGTGCATATGAATACACGCCATATCGTTACCACCACGCACTGGTTCGGCGGCGGCACAGACCTTACACCCATGATCCCCAACAAGTCGGATGCCGCGCTCTTTCATGGCGCCCTCAAGGAAACTTGCGACGAGCATGACGATGACTACTACCCGCGCTTTAAGAAATGGTGCGACGAATATTTCCATCTACCGCACCGGGACGAGCCACGCGGTATCGGCGGCATCTTTTATGACTATCTCAACACCGGCGATTGGCAAGCGGATTTCGCCTTTACGCAGGATGTCGGCCGCACCTTTCTAGACATCTACCCCGAGCTCGTCGCCGCCCATATGCCGGAATCGTGGAGCAACGAGGAGCGTGAGCAACAGCTTGTCAAGCGCGGGCGCTACGTCGAGTTCAATCTGCTGCATGATCGTGGCACGCAGTTCGGCCTCAAGACCGGCGGCAATGTCGAGGCGATCCTGATGTCCATGCCACCTGAAGCAAAATGGCCGTAGGAATCGGCTTGGACTAGACTCGAAGGATCGCGGCTATGTCATGCAAACCTATTAACCGCAAGCTGGCCGATATGGGCATGGCGCTCGAATTCATAAGCATTGAAAAAAGCGAAACCACCCGCTGCATCGGGGACCGACTGACCAGGCAGGTGAATTAGCTATCGCGCGCCGCGACGGTCTCGCACAATTTCACAAGACAATCTTCTCGCCCGGGCGCGAAATCTTCTTTGACCCACCAGTCTTCGACGTCGCGAATTGCCTCACCCACTTCCGGACCTACCGATAGGCCTAGCGCTAACACGTCCTTGCCCTTGATCGGTAGTTCGATTGGATACCAGGCCTTGACCGTCGCAAGTGCGGTTTTGATGCCCTCCGACGAACCGCCACTCTCGGCCTCATCAAGCAACAGCCAGTCGGTCACGGACTTCGATCCATAGCGATAAAGCGCCCGGCGCAGAGCACGCTCGTCTATTTCGGCACTGATATCGCCGGGTGGGGCGAGCAATGCCGTCAGTCTTTCCTGCTCGGCCCTGGACAAGCGCAGGCGTGCAGAGACAGCCGCTACGTCACCGTGGGGGCGCAACAGTGCGGCGAGGCGGCGCAGGGGGTCGGCATTTTCTTCAAGCGGCAATAGCGAATGCAATATTTTTGTACCCCCCGCGCCCGGTATAGCTTCGGCCAAAATGCCGGTCTCGTCCATCGCCGCTACAACCATTACGGGATCAGACGCAGCGAGCAGCTTGAGCATTTCGACGCGGATACGCTCGCCGGAGAGCTTGGCTAGAGATTTTGCCCAGACCTTTGCCGCCGCCAGGCCCTCTTCGTCCGGTGGGCCCTTGCCGTACCACGCGTGGAAACGAAAAAAGCGCAGCAGACGGAGATGATCCTCTTTGATGCGTCGCATCGCCTCACCGACGAACCGCACCCGGCCCGCCTCGAGATCGGCAATGCCGCTCCAAGGGTCATAAATCTCACCTTCGGGCGAGCAAAAGAGTGCGTTCATGGTGAAGTCGCGCCTGGCCGCATCCTCCTCCCAATTATCGGTGAACGCGACATCGGCATGACGGCCATGGGTTTCGACATCGACCCGCAGCGTGGTGATCTCGAAATGCTTGTGGTTCACCACAGCGGTGATAGTGCCATGCGCAAGACCGGTCGGGATACTCTTGATTCCCGCCTTGTCGAGAAGCCGGATGACCTGTTCCGGGTGATCGGGAGTGGCAATGTCGATATCTACGTCGTCGCTTTCCTTGCGCGCATGGAGCGCATCGCGTACGCAACCGCCGACGAAGCGTACCTCCTGGCCTTCCGAAGCGAGCGCGGCAATCACGGCAAGCGTCTCTTTGGCCCGCATCCAATCGCTTAGCTCGATTTGGCGGACGGGTTTCACTTCCGCTTTCTCCTATTCCACTTTAGCCGGCACTACTTTGCCATCTTCAAGGCGGGGTGGCACATAAGTACCGCCACGATCCTCGCCGGAGCTCAAACTGAGCACAATCAGGCTCGCCGCCATCAATAGGATGCCAGCTGCAAGAAGGCGCAACCAAGGTAACTCGCGCAGCATCCGCGCGGTATCGCTTTTGCTCAAGCGAACCTTGCGCGCGACGATCAAATAAATCATGAAAATTATCGCCGGAGCCAGCACTAGGGCTATATGGAAGAGGGCCGTACGCACGGTCTATTCGCTCAACATGACGCACAAATTTGCCAGGATCGACGCTGTCGCGCCCCAGATTCGGTATTCACCATAGGGCAATACATAATAAGACCGGTCGATATTCTTAATGCGCATATTCTCCCGGTGATAATTTTCCGGTTCCATCACGACGTCGAGGGGTACTTCGAAAATCTCTGCCACTTCGCCTTCATCGCGGATAAATTCCGTCTCAGAATCGACGAACCCGACAACCGGGGTGATCCGGTAACCGGTGCCTACTACATAGTTCGCCAAACGTCCGAGGATTTCAACACGCGCCGGGTCGAGACCGACCTCCTCCTCCGCCTCGCGAAGCGCGGTGCACAGCGGCGCATCGTCGCCGATCTCGACGCGACCTCCCGGGAAGCTGATCTGGCCCGAGTGGGAACTCAAATGCTCGGTGCGCCGGGTAAGAAGGACAGTCATCCCCTGGCCGCGCTCAATCAACGGCACGAGGACTGCCGCCGGGGTGAGTGGCTCGGTGAGGCCAAATATAGTTGCGGCGTCGCCATCGTCGCGATAGGGGCAGGGTAAATTGGCATTGAGCTCCTGTTCGGCGAGCGCTGTTACCTCGTACCAAGCCTGATCGGCATCGCCGGCAGTGCGCTCCTCAATGCGGGTGCGGATAAACTCGCGCATCAGACGTTATCGGCAGGCGGCGGGCCGAAGCTGAAGAATCGGCCAGCGCTCCATACGCCAAAATGTTCTTCGCCCGCCTCACACTCGGTCACCCCGAGAGCGACAATCTCGTAATAAACCGAGCGCACTAAAAGCGCTGTGAGGCCTCCACCAAGGGAAAGATAAGGTGCCGGCTCACCGTCAGGACGTGGGCGGTATTCTAAGGGGTGATCCGCATCAGCTGTGACCTCGCTGTCAACGTTGGTGCGGAAGGTAAGGCGCTGATCGCGCCCGCTGCCGGCAATGCGCATCTCCACCGCGGTAAAGGGCGCATCGTCAACCCGGATGCGTGCCCGCTCGACCGGTGTCACGAGCCAATAGTCACCAACGGCATCGCGTTCAAGCACGCTGGCAAATAGCTTGACGAGCTTCATGCGGCCGATCGGCCCACCCTCATGGAACCATGTGCCGTCGGCGGCAATTCGGATATCGATATCTCCGCAGATCAGCGCTGGGTCCAGGTTCGCCGGGTCTTGTCCGGGTTCGGCCATACCTCTCCCCGTCGTATTGCCGGGACTATGCTATCCGAGCGGGCGGCTAGCCGATCAAATCGTCGATCAGCTTATTGATCTCCGACGCCGCTTCCATCTGCACCATATGACCCTGACCGGCCATTACTTCGACACGTACGCTACCGGGCAGCCCTTCCGCATGGCTTGCCGGAATGATCTGATCGCCCGAGCCCCACACCACCATGATCGGGATCTCAAGCTTTTCGATCTCATCGCGCATCACCAGCGCCTGGCTGCCGCCCGGCGCGAAGGCGCCCTGGATGGTCTCGAGCGCTGCCTGCACCCCATCGATGCGTTTGAAGGCAAGGAGATCGTTGATCAACTGCCGAGTAACCAGCGCCGGATCGCTGAAGAGCTTTTCAACATGGGGCTTCAGATCCTTGCGACGCTCGGCTGAAATAAATCCAGAGAGATAGCTGTCATTGATATCTGCACCCAGGCCGGCACTGCCGATCAGCGCCAGTGAGGCGACCTTACCGGGAAGATTGAGCGCCACCTTGAGAACGATGGCGCCACCCAGCGAATGGCCGACAAGATGCGCCTTGTCAATATTGAGTGCTTCCATGAAGCCGGCCACTGTTTCTGCCAGGGCCGCGACACCGCCTTCGCCAACATCCTTGGCCGAGGCGCCATGCCCTGGCAGATCAAGCGCATAAACCGCGCGCTTGGCTGCCAGAGCTTCATGGTTGAACAGCCAATTATTGAGGTCGCCACCGAAGCCATGCACCAGAACGACCGGCACCCCGTCCTCGCCGCGCTTGAGATAGCGGATCGTCCGTCCGCCCACCTCAACCGTCTCAGTAGCAGCGCCGGCATCTTCTTCGTCGTCCGCCGGCGGCACATAATTGGCCTGGAAGTCCTCAACGAAGGCGTCGATATCGGCATCCGACGCGTCAGCATCGGCAAGTACACCAAGAATTGCACCGACAGATAAGGTTTCCCCTTCCTCGGCAACGAGGCGGCGCAGGATGCCACTATCGGGTGATTCGACGGCGCTCGAAATCTTCTCCGTTTCAACGTCCAAGACCTCGTCACCGGGAGAGATTTCGTCGCCTTCCTCCATCAGCCATGCCGCGACGGTGCCCTCTTTCATGGATAGCCCCCATTTCGGCATGCAGAGGGCGCGGATCGAGTCGCTCATCTCAGTCTTTCCCCATCACCGTGCGTACGGCCTGCTGCACCTGGCCAGAATCCGGAATGTAGAGGTCCTCCAGATTATCGGCGAAGGGCACCGGCACATGCGGTGCCGTGACCATGCGGATCGGCGCCTTGAGGGCCGAGAACGCCTCCTGGCTGACCAGCGCCGAAACATCGGTGGCGATGGAGCAACGCGGATTGGACTCGTCCAGCGCCACCAAGCGTCCGGTGTTCTCAACGGTTTCGATAATGGTGTCCTCGTCCATCGGCGAGGTAGTACGGAGATCGACGATTTCGCATGAAACGCCGTCCTTCTCCAAAGCCACCGCCGCTTCCTCGGCTACATGAACCATGCGCCCCAGCGTGACGATCGAAACATCGTCGCCCTCGCGCGTGACGTTCGCCTCGCCAAACGGAATGGCATAAGCCTCTTCCGGCACATCGCCTTCGATGGTGTAGAGAGCTTTGTGCTCGCAGAAGATCACCGGATCGTTGTCGCGGATCGATTGAATTAGAAGCCCCTTGGCGTCATAGGGTGTGGCCGGAGTAACCACCTTCAGTCCAGGGATATGGGTGAAGACGGGGTAGAGGCATTGAGAATGCTGCGCCGCCGCGCGAAAGCCCGCACCATACATAGTACGAATCACCACCGGTGTTTCTGCCTTGCCGCCGAACATGTAACGGAATTTGGCCGCCTGATTGAAGATTTGATCGAAACAGACGCCCATGAAATCGATGAACATTAGCTCGGCCACCGGCCGAAGGCCTGCCGTCGCGGCACCTACCGCGGCGCCAATAAAGGCAGATTCAGTTATCGGCGTGTCCATTACACGATCGCCATATTTACCGTAGAGGCCCTTGGTGACGCCAAGTACGCCACCCCAGGCATCGTCTTCGCCGGGCGCCCCAGCACCGCCGGCAACATCCTCGCCCATGATCACTACGGTTTCGTCGCGCGCCATTTCCTGATCAAGCGCTTCGCCGATGGCTTGTTGATATGAGATTGTACGTGCCATTGTTCTCTCTCCCCGCTCAATACGAGATATAGACGTCGGTCAACAGCTCATCGACCGGCGGCTTGTCCGCGGCTTTCGCGCGGTCGACCGAATTGTCGATGATTTTGGCCACATCAGCATCGACCCCATCAAGCTCGCTTGCTTCAAGCAGACTAGCCGAGGTCACTTTTTCACGAAACTTGTCAAGACAGTCCTTCGTTTCGCGCAGGATCTTTACTTCATCCTTGCCACGATAGGTCTGCGCGTCACCTTCAAAATGACCGTAATAGCGATTGATCTTGACCTCGATCAAGGTCGGCGCAGAATCTTCACGAGCCCGCCGCACCGCTTCGCCGGCAGCTTCATAGACGGCGAAGAAATCATGTCCATCAACCACCACGCCTGGCATGTTGAAAGCACTGGCGCGATCCGCCGCGTCGTCGCATGACACCGAATATTTGGACGAGGTCGCCTCGGCATAGCCATTGTTCTCGACTACAAAGATCGCCGGCAAACTCCACACCGAAGCGAGATTAAGACTCTCCATCGTGGTACCTTGATTGGACGCGCCATCGCCGAAAAAAGCAACCGCAACACCGCCGGTGCCTAGCTGCTTGGCCGCGAGCGCCGCGCCACAAACGAGTGGCGGGCCGCCGCCGACGATACCGTTGGCGCCCATCATGCCCTTGCCCAGATCAGCGATGTGCATGGAACCGCCTTTGCCAGCGCAGAGACCGGTTGCCTTGCCATAGATCTCCGCCATCATTGCGTCAATATCACACCCCTTGGCGATCGAGTGGCCATGGCCGCGATGATTGCTGGCGATCTTGTCGCGGTCATCGAGATGCATGCAAATCCCAGTCGCGCTGGCTTCCTCGCCTGCATAAAGATGTACGAAACCCGGAATTTCACCGGTGGCAAATTCGACGTGCAGACGTTCCTCAAACTCGCGGATGGATTTCATCATCCGGTATGCTCGGAGCAATTCGTCCTTGCTGATTTGCATGCTTTGTCTCCCTATATGTTCACAAGTCTTGCATGGCGCGTCTCAATCATCCATGCGGATCAGTAATTCTTTCTCTGCGGCATAGGCCATAGTGCGCGGAATGTCGAGCGTCAAAGGGCCATCCCATTCCAACCTTACGGAAACTTCATCGTCCGGAGAAAACTCTATCTCTCTCTCGCCGTCGAGCGCAACAACTCCTCTCTCGATCCGGAGCGGAACGATTTCACTGGGTCTTATTTCGCGCACCGATTCGATGCCGATATTGACCATCAATCCAGGCGCAAGCGGCGCAGCGACCACGGTCGCAGCATTGCCCGGCTCGACCAGATCCAGCAGTAGACCGCATTCCGCCTCGCGGCTAAGTGGGCGCACGAGTCCGCCAATGGACGACAGGCCCACCGCATCGGCCTCGGCAAAGGAGAGAAAGAGCTGATCCAAACCCTCCGCCCGCCAGAGAGCGCGCGAGCCGACCCAAATTTCGGTGCTGGCGCAGAGGTCGACTAGCGCCAAGTTGCGCTCGACGCCATTCACGTCGACCCGAAGTGCCTTGTTTCGCCGCGTCGCCACTTTGAGCGGCACCTGTCCCGTCGCCACGAAGGCGCTAGCGAGCCCAGCGATCGTCGCCTCACGCATCTCAGGGAAGACATTGTTGGTGCCAGTCGAGAGCGCGGCGATTGGAATATCGCCGCACTTGGAGGCCACGAGGCGGTGGGTGCCATCACCGCCGAGCACGATGATGGCACCAACATCGCGATCCGCCATCATCTCCGTAGCATTCAGCGTATCTGTCGCGCTTTCGGTGACGGGCGCGTCGAGAAACTCGACGTTCGGCCACACCTGCCCACCTGGCGGCGGTGTCTCCAAAGCGTGACGCATGCGATCAGAGATTCCCATCCGGTCGACCATCATATAGACCGTACCTACACCAAGCGTGCCCAGCGCGGTGAAGAGACGCGCGATCATGTTGCGCTTCTCAGAAATCGGAAACACCGAGGCCTGCGCAACGAGGCGGCGAATGTCCCGTCCCGCGGCCGGGTTGGCAAGGATTCCGACCGAGGGCGCTTGATGGTCTTTGCTCATAACTTCGTGAAGGCCTGATACGATGATTGCCCGACACCTGTGAAGCGGCGCACTATGACCTATCCCATGCAGTTCGCCCAGCGCTTCTTTACGCTTTTTGTGCATTGCTGACCGGCCCGGCGAGATAGTGTAAGTACGGGGCCATGATGGGAAGAATTCAACCAATAAATGTGCGGGTATACGGCGTGCTTTTGCGCGCGAAGATGGTGCTGATTGCAGCCGAAAAGATCGGCCGTCGCGAGGTGCTTAAATTTCCTGGTGGCGCCGTTGAACCCGGTGAGACGCCAGAAACGGCGCGCAAACGGGAATTAATCGAGGAAGGAAACCTCACCGTGACGCCGGCTTATCTGCTACACGTCCCCGGTACTTTATTCAGCCCCTGGACTCACGGCGAATACACCCCCATTTATTATCGGATATTTAGCGAAGGGATGCCCAGCGTACCGAAACACGAAACCATCGAGTTAACCTTCATGGACCCCAAGCAGGCGATCGATAGTGGACGCATGGCCGCGCCTGAAATCCTCGCGCTCAAACGCGCGCTCAACGCTGAAGACGCATCGTGAGGATGCGGCACTTCCTGTTCCTCGCCGCCGTGCTGATTGCGCCCAGTGCACTTGAGTTGTCCAGCGCCCAGCCCGTCCGCGCCCAGAGTTCCGCGGCGGTTGGCGTCGACAAGGTTCGAACAGAACCGCTTTCTCAAACCATACCCGTTATCGGCCGACTGGTCGCCAAGCAATCCGGGATCGTCGCCGCGCGCATTGGTGGGCCGGTCGCCAATATGCGGGTATCGGTCGGCGACCGGGTCAAGGAAGGCGATGTGCTCGCAATTCTCGACAGCACTCGGCTCAAGCGCCAGCGCGCCCTTCTCGTCGCTGAGACGGCGGAGACGGAGGCGCAAATCAAGCTCGCGGAGGCGCAGCTTGCGCTGCGCCGCCAGGGACTTGCACGTCTCGAAGGCCTGCGCGATTCTGCGGCCTTCTCCAAGGGCCGCCATGAGGACAGCCAGCAGCAGGTTGTGGTCGCCAAAACCTCTGTTGTCGCTGCGTTTGCGCGCCATGAGCGGGCGCTCGCAAATCTGGCGCTGGCCGACATTGATCTTAGAAACTCTCAGGTGCGTGCGCCCTATGCCGGGGTGATTACGCTTGAGCATACCGAAACCGGCTCCTTCGTCGCCGTCGGCGGTCCGGTGGTCTCCATGTTGAGCAACAGCAAGCTTGAGATCGAGGCCGATGTGCCGGCAGCACAGATACCCGCCCTTGAAGCCGGCGTGGTGGTCACCATCGCGCTCGATGACGGCACCGGCCATGACGCCGTGGTGCGCGCCATCGTGCCCGAGGAGAATCCGCTCACCCGCACCCGCCAAGTACGCTTCACTCCTGACGACGAGATGTCCCGCCGGGTACTCGCGGTCAATCAGTCGTTGGTGGTGAATTTGCCCCTCGGGCCCTTTCGCGAGGTCGTCACGGTACATAAGGACGCGGTGATTACCCGCGGCGATCAAAGGTTCGTCTACATCGCCGCCGACGGCAAAGCCGATATGCGACCGATCAAAACCGGCACCGCGGTCGGCGGACGCTTCGAGGTTTTAAGCGGTGTGGCGCCAGGGGAATTGGCGATCATCCGAGGCAATGAGAGGCTACGCCCCGGCCAGGACATCTCAATCGGTGACGATTCGTAAATGAATCTGATCCGCATCGCTATTGAGCGGCCTATCGCCGTCATCGCGGCGGTGCTGATGATCCTGCTGTTCGGCCTCGTCGCACTCCGAGTCATCCCGATCCAGCTAACCCCCGACGTGCGCAAGCCTGTGCTTACCATCAACACCGATTGGTACGGCGCGGCGCCAGCCGAGGTCGAGCGCGAAGTGACTAACCGTCAGGAGGAAGTGCTGAAGGGCCTCGAGGGCTTGAGTCGCATGGTCAGTCAATCGCAGGACAACAGCTCCGAAATCACCCTCGAATTCAAGGTCGGCCAAAACATGGACCGCGCGCTCCTCCTCGTCGCAAACCGACTCGACCGGGTATCGGGCTATCCGGAGGAGACTGACGAACCGATTATCCGTACCGCCAGCGCCGAGGACCAGGCGATTGCCTGGTTCATTATCCAGCGCGAGGAAGGCAATACGCGGCCGATTCACGAATATGGCGATTTCATCAAGAATGTCGTCAAGGAGCGGC
>CAZUXZ010000029.1:0-10064 GCA_964624055.1 uncultured Rhizobiaceae bacterium
CGCGGTATCGGCCAAGCCCTTCCGTGCGCCATGAGTGGAATTGAAATATTCCAAAACCGACAGGCCTTCCTTGAAGTTGGAAATTATTGGCGTTTCAATGATCTCGCCAGACGGCTTAGCCATCAGGCCACGCATGCCGGCAAGTTGCTTCATCTGCGCTTCTGAGCCACGAGCTCCGGAGTGGGCCATCATGTAAATCGAGTTCAGAGTCTTTCCTTCGCTACCCGGCACGTCATCACGCGCTGACTCCGACATTCCCGCCATCATCGCGGAGGCGACGCGGTCGGTACATTGCGACCAAGCATCGATCACCTTGTTATATTTCTCGCCTTGGGTGATCAGTCCCGCAGCATATTGCTGCTCATATTGTTCAACCAGCGAATTGGTATCGTTTACGAGACCGGTTTTCCGATCCGGGATGATCATATCGTCCTTGCCAAAGGAGATGCCCGCCTTTCCGGCGTACGCAAAGCCAAGTTTCATCACCTGATCGGCGAATATGACTGTCTCCTTCTGGCCGCAATGGCGGTATACGGAGTCAAACACCGAACTCAGCTCGCGCTTGGTCAGGAGCTGATTGATCATATCAAACGGCACATTCGGGTTTTTCGGCAACGCCTCGGAAAGCAGCATGCGCCCCGGCGTGGTCTCAACCCGCTTGATAATCAGATCGCCTTCCGGTGTCATAATCTCGGCACGACAATTGATTTTGCTATGCAGAGAGACAGCGCCGGACTCTAGTGCTTTGCGCACCTCACCCACGTCGGTGAAGGACATTCCTTCACCAACCTCCCCAGCTCGCGAATAGGAAAGATGATAGATTCCAAGCACAATATCCTGACTCGGCACAATAATAGGTTTGCCGTTGGCTGGACTTAATATGTTGTTGGTCGACATCATCAGCACGCGGGCTTCGAGTTGCGCTTCGGGTGACAACGGCACATGAACCGCCATCTGATCACCATCGAAATCGGCATTAAAGGCAGCGCAGACCAGCGGGTGAAGCTGGATCGCCTTGCCTTCGATGAGGACCGGCTCGAAGGCCTGGATGCCGAGACGGTGTAGTGTTGGCGCGCGATTCAACATAACCGGATGTTCGCGAATCACTTGCTCGAGAATGTCCCAAACCTCGGGTCTGCTCTTCTCGACCATACGCTTTGCGGCTTTCAGCGTAGTCGCCATACCATAGAGTTCGAGCTTCGAATAGATGAACGGCTTGAACAGCTCTAAAGCCATTTTTTTCGGTAGACCGCACTGATGCAGCATCAACTCGGGACCGACAACGATAACTGAACGGCCAGAATAATCGACGCGTTTGCCCAACAGGTTCTGGCGGAATCGCCCCTGCTTTCCTTTCAGCATATCGGAAAGCGATTTGAGTGGACGTTTATTGGCGCCAGTGATCACCCGGCCGCGACGACCATTGTCAAATAGAGCATCGACGGATTCTTGCAGCATTCGCTTCTCGTTGCGCACAATGATCTCGGGCGCGCGCAACTCGATAAGCCGCTTCAAACGATTGTTGCGGTTGATCACCCGTCGGTAGAGATCGTTGAGATCTGAGGTAGCAAAGCGGCCGCCGTCAAGCGGCACAAGTGGACGCAACTCCGGCGGAATGACCGGCACTACCTCAAGAATCATCCATTCTGGCTTATTACCAGACGAGATAAAGGATTCTATGATCTTAAGACGCTTGACGAATTTTTTGCGCTTGGCCTCGGAATTGGTCTCGGCCAAATCTTCGCGCAACTGCTCGCGCTCCACATTAAGCTCAAGTTCGGTAAGCATACCGCGGATCGCCTCAGCGCCGATACCGGCGGTGAAAGAATCCGCGCCATACTCGTCTTGGGCGTGGCGGAACTGATCCTCGTTCAAGAGCTCGTTCTTCTTAAGCGGTGTCAGGCCCGGCTCGCTTACCACATAGCTCTCGAAATAGAGTACGCGCTCAAGTTCCTTGAGCGTCATATCGAGCAGTAGGCCGATACGTGACGGTACGGACTTCATAAACCAAATATGGGCAACCGGCGAGGCAAGCTCGACATGGCCCATGCGCTCACGACGCACCTTGGACTGGATGACCTCGACGCCGCATTTTTCACAGACAATGCCGCGATATTTCATGCGCTTGTATTTGCCGCAGAGGCACTCATAGTCCTTAATCGGTCCGAAAATCCGTGCGCAGAACAGACCGTCGCGCTCGGGCTTAAAGGTCCGATAGTTGATCGTTTCTGGCTTTTTTATCTCGCCATAAGACCAAGATCGGATCTTTTCCGGACTGGCAATAGAGATTCTAATCTTGTCGAACTGCTGCGCCGAACTGACCGGGCCGAACAGATTGATCAACTCACTCATGAACTTTCTCCACTAACGCCCATTCGCGGGGCAGGGATGAATAGGCCGAAGCGGATGCCCCGACCGGGGATTCCAACTTAACCGCTCGAACGCAAATCCACGTCAAGGCCGAGAGCCTGCATTTCCTTCACCAACACGTTGAACGATTCAGGAATGCCAGCTTCGAAATTCTCATCACCGCGGACAATTGATTCATAGACCTTGGTACGACCCGAGACGTCGTCCGATTTGACGGTCAGCATCTCCTGTAGAGTATAGGAAGCGCCGTAAGCCTGAAGCGCCCAAACTTCCATCTCGCCAAAGCGCTGACCACCAAACTGGGCCTTACCACCTAATGGCTGCTGGGTCACCAGGCTATACGGGCCGATCGAACGGGCATGAATCTTGTCATCGACCAGATGGTGGAGCTTGAGCATGTAGATGTAGCCCACAGTCACCTTTCGGTCGAATTCCTTACCGGTCTGTCCGTCGTAAAGTGTCACCTGGCCGGAACTGTCGAGCCCGGCTTTCTCAAGCAACGTAACAATATCCGCTTCATGCGCCCCATCAAACACCGGTGTCGCGACTGGTAAGCCGTTGCGCAAACTATTGGAAAAATCGTCGAATTGTTTAGTGGTCATCGATTCGACTATCTTCTTCCCGACGCCACTATTGTCATCATATATATCACCGAGAAATCTCTTCAATGGCTCCTTTGCCCCACCGTTATTGACCGTGGCAAGCATTTGTTCAATCTGCTTACCAAGGCCGCGGGACGCCCAACCAAGATGGGTTTCGAGAATCTGTCCGACATTCATGCGCGACGGCACACCCAAGGGATTGAGGACGATGTCTACCGGTGTGCCGTCCTCAAGATGAGGCAGGTCTTCAACCGGTAGGATCTTTGAAATTACGCCCTTATTGCCATGACGACCTGCCATTTTATCGCCCGGCTGCAACTTGCGCTTCACAGCAACGAACACTTTCACCATCTTGAGAACCCCCGGCGGCAATTCATCGCCACGCTGGATTTTCTCGACCTTACTCTCGAAGCGTAACTGGATACGGTCACGCTCATTGTCGAGCTCTTGCTTCAACGCTGCCATTTCGTCCATGGCCGCGTCGTTTTTGAGCACGATCTGCCAGAACAAGCCACGTGAAATTCCGGACAACAACTCTTCCGTGATCTTCACATTAGTGCCTAATTCCTTTGGGCCTGACGCAGCGATCTTACCGAGAATTAACTCCCTCAGGCGGGCATAGATATTGCGCTCGATAATTTCGAGTTCATCCGTCCGGTCCTTATTTAAATGCTCAATCTCTTCGTGCTCGATCGCAAGTGCACGTTCATCCTTGTCGATACCGCGGCGATTGAAAACGCGAACCTCGACTACGGTGCCCATGCCGCCAGGCGAGACGCGAAGCGAGGTATCGCGTACGTCCGAGGCCTTTTCGCCGAAGATGGCACGCAGCAATTTTTCTTCTGGCGTCATCGGCGATTCACCCTTCGGAGTGATCTTACCGACAAGAATATCTCCCGGCTGCACTTCGGCACCGATATATACGATGCCTGCTTCGTCAAGATTTTTGAGACCCTCTTCGCCAACATTCGGAATATCGCGAGTGATCTCCTCTTGGCCTAGTTTGGTATCGCGCGCCATGACTTCAAATTCATCGATATGGATGGAGGTAAACACATCATCCTCGACAAGGCGCTCGGAGATCAAAATCGAGTCCTCAAAATTGTAGCCGTTCCAGGGCATGAAAGCGACGAGTACATTGCGCCCGAGGGCAAGTTCTCCATGATCGGTACTCGGGCCGTCGGCGATGATATCGCCCTTCTTAACCCGGTCACCAACATGCACCAGCGGACGTTGGGTCACGCAGGTATTCTGGTTAGAGCGCTGGAACTTCAAGAGATTGTAAATCTTAACACCGGTCGAAGCGCTGTCGCCATTAGCCTCGCCACGCACGACGATGCGCGCACCGTCGACCTGCTCGACCACGCCACTTTGCTGCGCAACGATCGACGCGCCCGAATCGCGCGCTACGACTTCCTCCATTCCGGTGCCAACAAGCGGGGCCTCGGAGCGCACAAGTGGAACGGCCTGACGCTGCATGTTGGAACCCATAAGGGCTCGGTTGGCGTCATCATTCTCTAAGAACGGGATGAGGGCCGTCGCCACCGAAACGAGCTGTTTGGGCGAAACGTCGACATATTCGATATTCTCCGGAGCGGAGACAATAAAATCACCATTGCGCCGGCAGCTAACCAAAGATTCGGTGAGGTTACCCTTCTTATCCGTCTTCGAGTTAGCCTGTGCGATCGTGTATTTACCCTCCTCCATAGCTGATAGATAAACCACCTCAGAGGTGAGCTTACCCTTAGCTACCTTGCGGTAGGGACTTTCGATGAAGCCGTATTGATTGACCCGCGCATAGGTCGCGAGAGAATTGATCAAGCCAATATTCGGTCCTTCCGGCGTCTCGATTGGGCAAATCCGGCCGTAATGGGACGGATGGACGTCGCGCACTTCAAAGCCGGCGCGCTCGCGCGTCAGGCCGCCCGGGCCAAGCGCCGAGAGACGACGCTTATGCGTGATCTCAGATAGCGGGTTGGTCTGATCCATGAACTGCGAAAGCTGGGATGAACCGAAGAACTCGCGCACTGCCGCGGCAGCCGGCTTGGCATTAATCAAATCATGAGGCATGACATTGTCGATTTCGACCGAGCTCATGCGCTCGCGTATCGCGCGCTCCATGCGAAGGAGGCCAATCCGGTACTGATTCTCCATCAATTCGCCGACAGAGCGCACCCGGCGGTTGCCAAGATGATCAATATCGTCGATTTCGTCCTGTCCGTCTTTCAGACCGACTAGAGTTTTTACCACCCCGAGAATGTCCTCACGACGCAACACCCGCATATCGTCCGCCGCACCGAGATTAAGGCGCATATTCATCTTCACGCGCCCGACAGCCGAGAGGTCATAACGCTCCGACCCCTGCAGGATTAGCTCGTCTTGCTTGATCCAAACCGGGTCTTCGAATTCTTCCGGGCGCACCGCGTTGGGCACGATGATTTGTGCCCAATCAACCGTCTGGTCAAGAACCCAGACCAAACCAATTTCAGCGCGCTTGAGCTCAGCCAAGGCCTTGGAGCTGTTCTTTGGCTCAGAAAATACCTTAGCCGATTCTTGGGCCAGCTTAGCCTTGCCAAATACCAAATCGTAAAACAGCTTTTCCGCCGTCTCCAGTGTCGGTGGCTCGCCCGGGCGCATTACCTTGTAAATATCAATCAACGCCTCTTGGCGATTGCTCGCCTTGTCGACAGCCGCCGTATTACGGATATAAGCGCCAACATTGATATGATCGATGGCCAAAGTCGGCACTTCGGTTATGCCCGCCTCGTCAAGGCTTTCGAGCATTTCCTCCGTGATTTCGTGACCCGCCTCGGCAAAAATTTCACCAGTTCGCTCATTGATGAGGTCCTCGGCGATATATTGGCCAATCACCTCTTCTTCCGAAAGTAGTTGGTCGGTCATGCCGCTGCCATCAATTTTCTTGATTAAACGTGGCGTCATGCGGCGTCCGGCTTCGGCGACGACCTTCCCGGTCTTTGCGTTGATCAAATCTGTCAAGAGCTTAATTCCGCGGAAACGCTCGATATCGAACGGCGCGTTCCAGCCCTTCTTAACCTTGGTGAAGGTGACGGAATCATAAAATGAGGACAGAATGTCCTCGGATGACATTGAAAGCGCACGCAGCAGCACCGTCACCGGCAGCTTACGCCGGCGATCGATACGAACAAAGACCAGATCCTTAGCGTCGAACTCGAAATCGAGCCATGATCCACGATAGGGAATGATCCGCGCGGCATAGAGAAATTTACCAGAGGAATGGGTCTTGCCGCGGTCATGATCGAAGAAAACGCCCGGTGAACGGTGCATCTGCGAGACAATCACGCGTTCAGTACCGTTGATCACGAAGGTGCCATGGCCAGTCATGAGCGGCATGTCGCCCATATAGACTTCCTGCTCCTTGATATCGCGAACGCTGCGCATGCCTGTCAATTCGTCGACATCCCAGACTATTAGGCGAAGAGTCAACTTAAGCGGCGCGGCATAGGTGATGCCTCGCTGCTGGCATTCCTCAACATCGTATTTCGGTTCGTCGAACTCGTAATGCACGAATTCGAGCGAGGAGGTGTCGGAAAAGTCCTTTATGGGAAAAACGGTCCTGAAAACCTCCTGCAAACCATGATCTGCGCGCTCTTTGCCGCCGATATCACGCTGCAAAAAATACTCATAGGAATTCTTCTGCACCTCGATGAGATTCGGCATTTTGGCGATTTCGGTAATCCGCCCAAAATCTTTCCGCAGTCTCCGATAACCCATATAAGATTGTGGCATTCTCGCCTCTCGCTATAAACAAGACATTCAACTCAGCCCCCGGCTGGCGTCTCACCCTACGCCGAGAACAGTCAGCAGACACTCTCAGCGCGCCCTGCCGTGCCTTTTTCGCTCCGCCGGGCGCAAGGCCAAGGTGGTCGGCGACATATCAACCGTCGACCGGAAAAAGAAACAATGCACGCTCGCGATCAAGTGACTATTTGATCTCGACCGTTGCGCCCGCGCCCTCGAGTTGCTCTTTGATCTTATCAGCCTCTTCCTTGGAAACACCTTCCTTGACTTCCTTCGGTGCTTCCTCAACCAGGGATTTGGCCTCTTTCAAGCCAAGACCGGTAATTGCCCGGACTTCCTTGATGACGTTGATCTTCTTCTCCCCGAAGGTCGCCAGCATTACGGTGAATTCCGTCTGCTCTTCGGCAGCCTCGGCAGCGGCCGGCGCGGCGCCAGCGGCCGCCACGGCAACAGGTGCCGCCGCGGATACGCCCCATTTCTCTTCCAGCATCTTGCTGAGTTCGGCAGCCTCGAGAACCGTCAGGTTCGACAAGTCTTCCGCTATTTGAGCTAAATCAGCCATGTTTTCATTCTCCATAAATACGAAACTAGCGTGCGTTTTTGATTATCGATGAGGCGACACATCAGGCCGCCTCGCTGTTCTCCGCATAAGCGCTCATGACACGTGCCAACTGACCCGCTGGCGCCTGCAACACACCGGCAACACGCGTAGCCGGAGTTTGTATAAGGCCAACAAGTTTGCCCCGCAGGTCATCGAGCGATGGTAATTCCGCCAAAGCCTTAACACTGGCGACATCCAGCGTATCACCGTCGAGCGAACCACCGATAACTACGAGCTTGTCGTTCTTCTTGGCGTATTCGACCGCAACCTTCGCGGCCGCTACTGCATCATGCGAATAAGCGATGGCCGTGGTGCCAGTAAACAGGCCAGCAATGTCACTGAACTGTGTTCCTTCCAGGGCCCGTAGTGCCAAACGATTCTTTGTGACCTGAAATTTCGCGCCTGCTTCATGCATCTTGACGCGAAGGTCCGTGGCTTCGGCTACCGTCAACCCACTGAATTGGGTGACGACGACGAGCGTGGACGTGTCGAACACCTCGCGCAAACCCGCGACGACATTTTCCTTTTCTGCTCGATCCACCATTCCCTCCGTCATGCTGTGTCAGCGCCGCTCCAAGCGACGCTGACAAATCTTGCGCGGGAATGCTGTTCCAAATATTTTTTCCTCATTCACACAGTTCCTGTCTTGGTGGGTGACTGACTGTCCTTAAGCCGCCCGGCGACGGCGCCCACGGTCTCTGACAGGACGGGCCGGTGTTCTGACCCGCTGGCGCTTGGCGACCCGAGACATTCTCCGCCAAACGCTAAACACGCACGCCTAAAGCCTAAGCGGCCCCGAGGGCCGCAATATCGAGTTTTACTCCCGGCCCCATGGTGGTGCTCAAAGCGACTTTCTCCATATAGGTGCCTTTGACACCGCTCGGCTTGGCTTTGTTGAGTGCGTCGATAAATGCCGTCACATTCTCTGACAGCGCGTCCTCGCTGAAGCTTGCCTTGCCGACACCGGCATGAATCACGCCGGCCTTCTCGACGCGGAACTCCACCTGGCCACCTTTCGCCGCTTTTACCGCCTCGGCAACATCCTTAGTCACCGTACCAAGCTTTGGGTTAGGCATCAGACCGCGTGGACCAAGTACTTTGCCGAGCTTGCCAACAATAGCCATCATATCCGGTGTCGCGATACAACGATCAAAATCGATCTCGCCCTGATGCACCCTCTCAGCTAAATCCTCGCCGCCGACGATATCCGCGCCAGCTTCCTTGGCAACTTCGATATTCTCATCTTTGCAAAACACCGCAATGCGGACACTGCGTCCCGTGCCGTTCGGTAGGCTTACCATGCCACGCACCATTTGATCAGCGTGGCGCGGGTCGACGCCAAGATTAACCGCGATCTCCACCGTTTCGTCAAATTTCACCCCGGCATTGCTCTTGATCAACGCAACCGCATCTTGGAGTTCATATTGCTTGTCGCGATCAACTGTCTCTTTCGCATTCGACATGCGCCTGCTTTGTTTTGCCATCTTTCAATCCACCATCATATCTCAGCCGATGACCATGATACCCATGGAGCGGGCCGAGCCCTCAATCATCCGGCACGCCGCCTCCATATCGTTGGCATTGAGGTCGATCATTTTCTTTTCGGCAATTTCCTGCACTTGCGATTTGGTAACGGAACCGACCGGATCCTCACGTCCCACTTCTCCAGACCCCTTGTCCAGTCCTGCCGCCTTTTTCAGCAAGAAACTCGCCGGAGGAGTCTTGGTAATAAAGGAGAAGGTACGGTCGCCATAGACCGATATTACCGTCGGAATAGGCATCCCCTGTTCCAACCCCTGTGTCTGTGCGTTGAACGCCTTACAGAACTCCATAATGTTAAGGCCCGCCTGACCTAGCGCCGGCCCGATCGGCGGCGAGGGGTTCGCTTGCCCAGCAGGGACTTGAAGCCTGATATATCCTGTTACTTTCTTGGCCATAAATTACGCCTTACATTCTTTCCCTTTAAGCCTTTTCAACCTGGGAATATTCCAACTCGACGGGGGTTGCTCGTCCAAAAATAGAAACCGAGACTTTGAGCCTTGCTTTCTCTTCATCGACCTCTTCAACCATGCCATTGAATGAGGTGAAGGGTCCGTCACAAACGCGGACCGTTTCGCCTACTTCAAAGGTGATCGAAGGTTTGGGCCGTTCGACACCTTCCTTGACCTGGTGTAGCACGCGTTCAGCCTCGGCATCGGAAATCGCTACCGGCTTGCCGCCCGAGCCCAGAAACCCAGTCACTTTCGGCGTATTTTTTACCAGATGCCATGTTTCATCGGTCATATCCAGATGGGCAAGCACATATCCCGGGAAAAATTTGCGCTCAGACTTAATCTTCGAGCCGCGCCGCATTTCGACGACTTCTTCCGCCGGCACGAGAACCTCGTCTATTAAATCGTCTAGGCCGGCCTGAACTGCCTGCTCCTTAACAGAAGATGCCACCTTCTTCTCGAAGCCGGAATAGACGTGAACGATATACCACTGTTTTGTCATAACGATCAGCCGCCTAGACCAAGAATAGCGCCCACGCCCAAGGAAAGCACCTGGTCCACCAAGAAGAAGAATAAGGCCATGACGATCACCATGATGATCACCATAATGGTGCTCGTGATCGTTTCCCGGCGGGTCGGCCAGGTGACCTTGGAAACTTCCTGACGCACTTGGCGCAGAAAATCGATTGGCGTCGCTTTAACCATTCAATTCAGTCGCTC
>CAZUXZ010000030.1:0-3692 GCA_964624055.1 uncultured Rhizobiaceae bacterium
TATGGTTAAGATGCCAAAGTCGTCGACCAGCAGGCCATAAAATCCCATGCTGGCAATATGAGGTATCAATAAAATAACGTCTAAAAGTTTCTCCTCCAGGTTTGGGACGTCGAGCATGTTGCAAAGCTGAATGAACAATAAAAAATGATCCGGGAGACAAGTTATCAATTGTGACTGATCCGGGCAAATCGTCATGCATGAATTGACGATAAGCATCACGAGCCATAATCCGTTGATGCGATCCAGGTAAAACGAGTAGATCTCCAATTTCACCATTCAATCCATCCAAATATACAAACACATGTACCATCAAATGAGAACGGTTGGTTTGTGGTATTTGCTCATAGTCATGATGCCAAGAGACGCCAGGTTCACCTTTTCCTTGCCAGCGAGCATGAATGTGGTGATGAGTAAAGGTCGTTCCCATCAAATCAGCAACGCGATCAACGACTATTGGTTGAGAAGTTAGTGGTCCTAACGCAGGAAAAACCATAAGATTCGTTTCCCCCTTGTTAAAGCGATTGATCATCAATTGATCAACGTCTTCTTTCAAAAGTTGGTTTAAGTTTTTGTCAAAAAAACCATTGAAAATTAGATAACCGTCTGAATTAAACCGATCCACTTCGGCTTGAGATAGACAACAATTGCTCTTAATCCCATCCACTGACATAATTTCCTCCTTAATAGTAATCAAAAAGCAGTTGAACCAGAGATCCGGATATTCCTAGTAAAGTTTCGTTTCTAGCTAGATCAAAATCAGTAGTAAGATACCACCTTCTTTATCATCTACAACAACATCGATCACTGTCTTGGTAAAGTGAATCCAAGGTATCGATCGATAGGTGATCTCCTATCCGAATAGCTTTACTAGCCGCTTTTCCTAAATTTCAAAAAATAGATAATCAAATTAGAAACTGATTAGTTTTTAGGATCGGTTTCTTAAATTTCTACTCCTCGTTCTATTAAGACATCTTTTATTTTTATTCATAATCCCAAAGACTGGGCGTCATTATTAATAGCTGAATTTACTTCATCAACTGATAGAATACAACAAGTTTTAACTCTTGTCAGTTTTAACTTGTGGTAACACAAGTTTTACCTATTGCTAGTCATTTTTCCAAATGAATTGTTAAGCATCCTACCATTTTTCTGAGATGTTTATTCTCAGGATAGGTAAGGCCCTGGAGAGGTTAGCGCAATTGAACTTAATAATGAATACAAATTACATTTCACTGCCAATTCAATTTCAGTCAATACATCTGCAGAGTTGAACATGGACATGGTAGCAATACAAAAAGATCCTGTAAAATCATGAAGCACAGTATTCATTTAATACCACAGGGAGATAAGTGTTGATATATTTGAATCAGGAGAGATAGCGATTTCACCACTACCTTATAACAAATACTATAAGATGGCTGCGTACAGTTATCTTATGCGCGGGTTTAAATAATTAAAATTGCTAATAAGTCCAGACATGAGATGGTCATACCAGTGTGGAGTAATCAACAACGAGAGTATGATTACTCCGCACTGGTACAAAGCTCCTAACTTGATGAAGGGGATCTTCAATAAAATTAAACAGTTTAGCCATATGGCCACGTGCGATGAGAAACTTGATCGTAACTTCAGGTCTAGGCCCAACTTAGTGTGTACCATCATCTAGTTGGCCTGAATGTTAACAGACCCTATAATAATACGGTATATCGACAGGTGAAAAATAACAAACTGACAGTTGCCAACTTTGACTATTTCAACAGCAAAGATGTTGAAATACAGTAGTAATAATAAGACGGAAAAAATAGAGATCCAAAATTTTTCATTTCAAAACACTCCTTTCTGGTGGAAATAGTTCCATAATTTTTATATTGAAATGTTTCCCAATTATCAATTGGGTAGACTTGTAATTCTGATTCGTTTTCATAAGCCAATATTATTTTTTCTGCGATGTTTCAACCATTTGAATCCGGTTTAGGTGTAATCAAGCCACTCGAACGCTCTATACCATTCTTGCCATCGAGTGCCAGATACTCCTTAGCCACCAACCTAGATGCAACGCGGCGAGAAGGGGGGAAACACCCATTCGTACCGGGGCTAGCGCCTATCGATACTGCCTTACCAATCCACCACTGATCCATCGTCAGGATCAAATTGAGGACCATATGGGTGGGGGTCACCAATCTGGTCCATGAGTTTATCTTCGTCGATGGTGATCCCCAATCCCGGCTCGATGGGTAGTGGACGATGGCCGTTGATCACCGGCGGCAGGGGCTTGGCTAGCAGTTCCATATAGTCATTGTCACCGCGCTCCTGAGCCAGAAAATTGGGGATGGAACCGGCTATTTGCAGACTAGCGGCCAACGAGCAGGGACCCTGCGGATTGTGTGGTGCCATCGGCGTATAATATGACTCGGCCATACCGGAGATGATCTTCAACTCGGTAATACCACCGGCGTAACAAACATCGGGCTGAAGGATAGTGGCAGCGCGTTTTTCCAGTATCTCTTTAAAACCCCACTTGGTGAATATGCGTTCGCCGGTGGCAAGGGGGATATGGGTTTTTTGCGCTAGCTCGGCCATGACGTCGATATTGAGGGCTTGCACGACTTCTTCATAGAACCAGGGTTGGTACGGTTCCAAGGCTTTCATCAGCAAAAGGGCGGTGGGCGGTTGCACGGCACCGTGAAAGTCGATGCCAATGTCAACACCGGTACCGTGTTGAGCGCGCAGGGCCTTAAAGCGCTCAACGACTTCATCGACGAACATAGGGGTTTCAACGTATTTGAAGGCTGTGCGCGAGCTTCTCGGCCCTACTTTCATGGCGTTGACCCCCGTTTCTTCGCTGACCTCGCCGTAGACGCGGACTCTATCACGGGTAGGACCGCCTAGAAGTTTGTAAATCGGTACACCGTAGCATTTACCAGTGATATCCCACAGAGCCATATCGATGCCGGAGGAGATAGCGGTTTTGATCGGACCGCCACGGTAGAAGGCACCACGGTGGATAGCTTGCCAGTGGTGTACGACTGGTCGGGGATCTTTACCCACCAGGTAGTCGGCCACTTCGAGGGCGCCGGCAGCACAGGCTCTGGCGTCGTCCTTGAGCATCTCACCCCAACCAGTAATACCTGCATCAGTTGATATTTTGACGAAGACCCAGGAGTTTTTCAACACGAAGGTCTCAATTTTGGTAACCTTGATCTCTTCGTTGGGGCCGATGGGCCCTTCGATATTGGACATGGAGAATTCCTTTGCCTAAATAATTGTATGTGATTTGTGAAAGATAGAGAGCATGAAGGGTACTTTCGGCAGGTGAAACCTGATGTAAGTTTTCACTTTCTCCACCAACTCTGCCTTCACGTTTTAATCACCTGAACCGAGTTCAGGCATAATCAAGTAACCAGTTGTTTGGATACCATAGCAGAACCGTTGATCCACGTCAAGATTTTGCTGTTTCAATCATCGGTGTTCGCTTTTAACCACTCGGATGGCGAGGCGTATCAATCATGACCGTGCGGATTCGCCTTCTCTAGGTGGTCTGACTCGTGATAACTCGCCCGTGAGTCCCATATCAACCCAATCCAGCGCAGAACATTGCCGGTTAGGGACCCCAGGACCAGTATCAAATCATTGGCGTCAAATTTACGATAAGGAAGCCGTTCCAAATCCAGCTCGGTTTTGAGTTTGCTCTG
>CAZUXZ010000031.1:0-17428 GCA_964624055.1 uncultured Rhizobiaceae bacterium
ATGACTGTCTTTAGCGCCTTACCGGAAAAACTGGAAAAGGCCTCTTCCTCCTTCAAACTGCAGCATAGGTCGGTTAGTGAGCCGGTGATTACCAACGGGATGGCACGTACGATGGAGATCTACCAATAATGCACCGGTTAATTCTTCTTTGGCCAACGAGCTACCAGCGGCGGAAGCTCGTACATATTATCCATAACCAGATGGGCACCGGACGCATACAGCTCAGTTGTTTCATGATAACCCCAAGAGACGCCAAATGCGCAGGTACCAGCATTCATAGCCATTTCCATATCGAAAGCCGTATCGCCTATAAAGACGGTTTCGCTTTTGTCCACACCGGTTTCCGCCATCGCCTGCTTCAGCATGCCCGGATTTGGCTTTCCAGGCGCGTCGTCTACCGTCTGCAGGGTCGTGAAATGTTTACGCAGACCATGGGTCTCCAAGGTGGCAAGGAGACCGCGGCGGGATTTTCCAGTGGCGATACCTAGAATGTATTCTTGCTCCTCCAAATAAGTGAGTGTCTCGACGACATCCTCGAAAAGGTGCTCGTTCAAATCCGGTTTAGAGCGCAGCTCGCCGAAACATTCCTTATAAGCTGAAACCAGATCGGTGATACAAGCTGCCTCGCCCTCGGGGTAAAGTCGGTAAATCGCTTCTGTCAGAGCCAGGCCAACGATGCGCTTTACCGCGTTCGGCACGGGTGGCGTCAGGCCGCGAGATTTGAACGCCATCTGCATACATTCAATAATGACATACTGGCTGTCCACAAGGGTGCCGTCGCAATCAAACATGACCAGTCGCATCAGAGATCTAAACCCATAAAGGGATCGGTCGCGTTCTTCACATCGAAACCGAGATGGCTCCACGATTGTGTCATATGCGGCGGCAGTTGCGCGGTGAGATCTAGCCGCGTCCGGTGCGCCTGATCACCTTCCGGATGTGGTAGGCTGAGCGCCCTGGCATGGAGATGAAGGCCAGCGCCGAAACCCTCCCCCTCCGCCGTGCCCGCCTCGGCTGGGTATTTGCGATCACCGAAAATTGGACAGTCTAAAATCTCTGCACAATGGGCGCGCAATTGATGGGTTCGTCCGGTTAGCGGTAATAACGCGAGCCAAGCCATTTTATTACTGATAGAATCCAGGGTGGCATAGTAAGTCACCGCCTTGGCACCATCTGGCGCTGGCATGACACGCTCAAATCCATGGGCAATGTATTTCTTGGCAAGGGCCGCGTCTATCCGTCCCCGCCCTGGGATCGGTGCACCAACGGTGAGTGCCCAATAGACCTTGCGGAGCTGCTTGCTCCGAAAATAGTTGGCTAGCCTCCGCGCTGTGGCTGCATTGCGCGCGAGTAGCAGTACACCGCTCGTATCCTTATCCAGCCGGTGCACGAGGCGCGGTCGCTCGGGCGCATCGAATTTGAGGCCATCAAGCAGGGCATCAACATGGCACGTAACGCCAGAACCGCCCTGCACCGCGAGGCCTGCCGGTTTATTGATCGCCAACACATGATCATCTCGGTAAATCACCCAGCTTTCCGCCAGTGCTAGGTCCGCTGCACTCGGCTTCACACCCTCCTTCTTGATGGTTGCTGACGCGGCACCTTCTGGCAAGGGTGGCAAACGCACCCGGTCGCCAGCGGCGAGCCTTTGGCTGGCCCTGACACGCCTACCATCAACGCGGATTTGCCCAGTGCGCAGCAGCTTTTCCAGTCGACCGTGACTGAGGCCGGGAAAGCGCTTCTTGAACCATCGGTCGAGCCGGACGTCCGCCTCATCGGCAGATATGGTCAAGGTTTCGACGCGGCTCATGACTGGCGCAACTTGGTCCAATAATCTAGGCGCTTCCTAATCTCTCGCTCGAAACCTCGCTTGACCGGGCGATAGAATTCCTGCCGCACCATTTCATCGGGGAAATAGTCCTGGCCGGAGAACGCCATATCCGTCTGATGATCATAGACATAGCCATCGCTATAACCCTGGTCCTTCATCATCTGATTCGGCGCGTTGAGGATATGCTTGGGCGGCATGGCAGAACCGCTTTCCTTCGCTATGCGCATAGCGTCGCCAAACGCCATGTACGTAGCGTTCGATTTCGGTGCGGTGGCGAGGTAGATTACGGCCTGCGCCAAAGCTAATTCACCTTCCGGCGAACCGAGTCGTTCAAAGGCCTGCCATGCAGCAACGGTTTGCGGAAGGGCGCCGGGCTCGGCCAGACCGATATCCTCGGAAGCGAAGCGCACCAGGCGCCGGGCGATATAATTGGGGTCTTCGCCGCCGGACAGCATGCGGGCAAGCCAATACAGCGATGCGTCAGCGTCCGAACCACGTAGGGATTTGTGCAACGCGGAGATCAAGTTAAAGTGGCCATCCTGCGCCTTATCATAGAGCGGCGCGCGACGCTGAACCGCCTCGGCAAGTCTGGCGGTATTTAGCCTCTCCTCAACTCTGGAGGCATACAGTTCTTCAATCATGTTGAACAGAAAGCGACCATCACCATCAGCCATGGCACGGAGCGCCTCGCGTGCACCGCTATCAAGCGGCAGCAAGCTCCCTTCCGCCTCCTCAGCGCGTTCCATCAGGGTGGTGAGAGCGGCGTCGTCGAGGCGGCGCAGAACCAATACCTGACAACGAGAGAGAAGCGCGCCGTTAAGCTCAAAGGATGGATTTTCCGTCGTCGCACCTATCAGTGTCACCGTACCGTCCTCAACGACTGGTAGAAAGGCGTCCTGCTGAGTACGGTTAAAGCGGTGAATTTCGTCAACGAAGAGCATGGTACCCTGGCCGATCTGTCGACGTTCGCGGGCACGGTCGAACACCTTGCGTAAATCCGCAACACCGGAGAAGACCGCACTCAGTGGCTCGAATTTAAGATCTGTCTGCTCGGCCAATAGGCGGGCGATTGTGGTCTTACCACTTCCTGGCGGCCCCCATAAGATATGCGAGGCAAGCCGGCCTTTGGCGATCATGCGACCTAGCAAGCCTTCGGTGGCCAGAAGATGATCCTGGCCAACGACCTCGTTGAGCCGCGCGGGACGTAGGCGCTCCGCAAGCGGCCGGGGACCTTCGGTTTCGAACAGGGAATGAGCAGACAGTTTTGTCATCTTCAGTATTTTATCGTCCCGAAAAGACAAAGGGCAGCCCAATTGGAACTGCCCTAAACAAATGACCCGGGGTCAAGTTTCCCCGTATCAGGCCGGGATTTCGCTTTCCGCCTCCACCTCGATGTTTATATCGGGGCCGGAATCCTGGCCCTTCGCAGTTTCGTCGCGGTCAACCAGCTCTATAAAAGCCATCGGCGCAGAATCGCCATAGCGGAAACCGGCCTTAAGTACACGGGTATAGCCACCCTGTCGATTCCCATAGCGATCTGCGAGATCCTCAAACAGCTTACCGACAATTTTCTCGTCGCGCAGATAGCCCAAAGCCTGACGCCGGGCATGTAGATTGCCGCGCTTGCCCAACGTGATCATGCGCTCCACAACTGGGCGAAGTTCTTTCGCTTTGGGAAGAGTCGTCTTTATCTGCTCATGCTTCAAGAGTGCCGTCGCCATATTGCGAAACATTGCCTTGCGATGGCTCGATGTGCGGTTTAGCTTTCGCCCGGAATTACGATGCCGCATTATCCTTCTCCTTCAGCCTCTATCAGTTGGAACATTAATAGGGCTCTTCCAGCCTTTTCGCCATGTCCTCGATATTTTCGGGTGGCCAGCTCGCGATTTCCATACCGAGATGAAGGCCCATATGGCTGAGCACTTCCTTAATCTCGTTTAGGGATTTACGACCAAAATTCGGAGTCCGAAGCATCTCGGATTCTGAATGCTGCACCAAATCGCCAATATAAATGATGTTGTCGTTCTTCAGGCAGTTGGCGGATCGCACCGAAAGCTCCAACTCGTCGACCTTCTTGAGAAGGTTCGGATTGAACTCGGGTTCAACTGCCTCTTCCTCGCGGTGCGTTTCGTGCGGCTCCTCAAAATTGATGAAGAGCTGCATTTGATCCTGAATGATGCGCGCGGCCAGTGCGGTGACGTCTTCCGGCGATACCGTACCGTTCGTCTCAATGGTCATGGAAAGCTTATCATAATCTGTTACCTGACCCACACGGGTATTCTCTACCTTGTAGGCAACTTTCTTTACAGGGCTGTAGAGCGCATCGACCGGAATAAATCCGATCGGCGCATCCTCAGGGCGGTTCTGCACTGCTGCAACATAGCCTTTACCAGACTGAACAGTGAGTTCCATGTTCAAGTCCGCCGCTTGATCAAGGGTGCAGATCACAAGACCTGGATCCATTACTTCGACGTCATGCCCCGTTTCGATCATGCCGGCGGTCACCGGTCCGGGCTCGGTGGCTTTAAGGGTAAGCCGCTTAGGTCCCTCGCCATGCATTCGAAGCGCGAGAGATTTGATATTAAGCACGATATCCGTCAAATCCTCTCGTACACCCGGAATGGATGAAAATTCGTGCAGCACGCCATCGACCTGGATCGCAGTCACGGCAGCCCCCTGCAGCGACGACAACAGCACGCGCCGAAGCGCATTGCCGAGCGTTACGCCAAATCCCCGCTCAAGTGGCTCGGCGACGATGGTAGCCAATTTGTCGTTGTCTCCGTCCGAAACGATGGAGAGCTTTGACGGTTTGATCAGTTCATGCCAATTTTTCTGGATCACGTATACGTCCTCACGCAATATGCGAGCGGCTTACCGCTCCGTACATAATGTTTGCAACTCTATCGCCGTCTAAGACGGCGGTACCTTTATGCCTAAACGCACCCGATTGCTCGTCAGACGCGGCGGCGTTTACGCGGCCGGCAGCCATTGTGCGGAATCGGCGTCACATCGCGGATTGCGGTTATAACGAAACCCGCTGCCTGCAGTGCTCGTAGGGCCGATTCCCGGCCCGATCCCGGCCCCTTTACTTCAACTTCGAGCGATTTCACACCATGCTCCACAGCCTTCTTTCCGGCATCCTCAGCGGCCATTTGCGCGGCGTAGGGGGTTGATTTACGCGAGCCACGAAATCCCATGCCGCCGGCTGAGGACCAGGAGATGGCGTTCCCCTGAACATCGGTAATAGTAATCATCGTATTGTTGAAAGAAGCGTTTACGTGCGCGATGCCAGAAGAGATGTTCTTCTTTTCGCGCTTACGCACGGTTTTCTGCTTGGCCATGGCTCGTTCCTATTTCTTCTTGCCGGCGATGGCGCGCGCTGGACCTTTGCGCGTTCTCGCATTTGTGTGCGTGCGCTGGCCACGCACCGGCAGACCGCGCCTATGGCGTAGGCCACGATACGAACCCAAATCCATCAACCGTTTGATATTCATCGCAGTTTCGCGCCGAAGATCGCCCTCGACGAGATAGTCGCGGTCGATTATTTCGCGCACCTTAGCAACTTCAGCATCGCTCATCTCGTTTACGCGTCGATTAACCGGCACACCCGCTTTGTCGAGAATTTCACGCGCCTTGGTGCGGCCTATCCCGTAGATGTAAGTCAGCGAGATACCGATTTGTTTATTTGTTGGAATATTGACGCCTGCAATTCGGGCCAAAATCAGAACTCCTTACAGAACAAAATTCGCGCCACGGACAAATCCCGAGGCGCGTGCCCAAACCGGGCCGGATTATCAACAAACAGGCCAGCCAAGTCAATCATCTCTGGCACTCTAAAAAAAGCGCAAGAATCGCCTCGCCAACCGCATCAATATCAGCCATGCCGTCGACCTCAGCGAGGCGCCCATCGGCCTTGTAATAGGGAATGATCGGCGCGGTTTGTTCGCGGTAGATCTTGAGCCGCGCAGCCACTGTTTCCCGGTTGTCATCTTTGCGGCGCTCGAAATTCGTGCCTCCACATTCGTCACAAATTCCGTCGGTCTTGGGTAACTTAAATGAATCGTGATATCCGGCGCCACAATCAGAGCAACTAAAACGCCCGGAAATGCGTTTGATCAAGGCCTCTTCGTCGACTGTTATGGAGATCACCTTGTCTAAGTTCAACCCGCGCTCGCTCAGCATCGCGTCGAGCGCTTCGGTCTGCGGCGTGGTGCGAGGAAACCCATCAAGAATAAAGCCCTTGGCACAATCCTCGCGGCCGATACGCTCGGAAATGAGCTGGATCATAAGTTGGTCAGGCACCAGCTTACCCGCCTCCATAATTGCTTTGACCTCTTTGCCTATGTCGCTGCCGTTGGCAACAGCAGAACGCAGCATTTCACCGGTCGAAAGCTGCGGAATATCGAACTGCGCCATCAGGCGTTGTGCCTGAGTCCCCTTCCCTGCACCGGGTGGTCCTAACAACAGCAAATTCATCGCCGTGTTCCCCGCAATTTCGATTTCTTGATCAGTCCTTCATATTGATGAGCCAAGAGGTGGGACTGAATTTGACCGACGGTATCCATGGTAACAGTCACCACAATCAAGAGACTGGTGCCACCAAAATAAAACGGCACTGCATATTGCGAAATCAGCAATTCGGGCAACAAACTGACGGCGGTGAGATAAAGCGCCCCAGCCACGGTGAGACGGGTTAGCACATAATCCAGATAGGCCGCCGTATTCTTGCCGGGTCGGATGCCTGGAACGAATCCGCCATTTTTCTTCAGATTGTCCGCCGTATCCGCCGGATTGAAGACTACCGAGGTATAGAAGAACGTGAAGAAGATGATAGCCGCAGCATAGAGCAGCATATAGGCAGGCTGGCCACGCCCAAGAAAACCGGCGGCATCGGTCAGCCAACCTGGACCCTGTCCTGCATTCATACTAATCGCGGTGATAGGAAGAAGTAGGATCGAGGAAGCGAATATCGGCGGAATTACACCAGCGGTATTCAACTTCAGCGGCAGATGCGAGCTTTCACCGCCGAACATGCGACGACCAACCTGTCGCTTGGGATATTGCACCACGATGCGGCGCTGCGAACGCTCGATAAAGACGATAAAAGCGATTACGGCGAGCGCCATGGCAATAAGCACGGCCAGAATACCGCCCGAAAGCACACCAGTTCGGCCTAGTTCAAGCGTGTTGACCAGAGCGCGCGGCAACTCAGCGACAATACCAGAGAAGATGATCAGCGATATGCCGTTGCCAACCCCTCGCGCTGTGATCTGCTCGCCAAGCCACATCAGAAAGATCGTGCCACCGGTCAATGCCACCACCGTGGTCATTCGGAAGAACATTCCGGGATCGATCACTGCGGCGCCGCTCGCGCTTTGATACCCCTCGAGTCCGACCGCTATTCCATAGGCCTGCACCGCGGCAAGAAACACCGTTCCATACCGAGTATATTGATTAATCTTTTTGCGCCCCGCCTCACCCTCTTTCTTGAGCTGGGCAAGAGATGGCAGCACGGCAGTGCCCAGTTGAATTATAATTGCCGCCGTAATATAGGGCATGATGTTGAGGGCGAAAATCGTCATCCGCCCAAGCGCGCCGCCGGCGAACATATTAAACATCCCGAGAATACCGCCCGACTGCTGCTCAAAGACATCAGCGATCACGGCGGTATCAATGCCGGGCAACGGGATATAGGTGCCGAGGCGATAGATGATTAGTGCGCCGAAAGTAAACAGCAGGCGCTTTTGCAATTCCTTCGCTTTTGCAAAGGAGCTGAAATTTAGATTTGCCGCAAGTTGTTCGGCCGCTGAAGCCATGGATTAACCGTCCGTCGGACCTTGACTGCTCTCGCCACCACTATCAGAGTTGTCTTTACTCTCCGCCTCAGCGGGCTTGGACTTCCCTTCGCCACTCTCTTTGGCCTTCTTCACGCCCTTGCCCTTAGCTTCTTTAAAAGCCTCAGGCACCTGTTTGACTGGGCGCAGAGTGATCTTGCCGCCTGCCTTTTCGACCGCAGCGACCGCAGCCTTAGAGGCTCCGGTAACATCAATAGTGAGCGCCATGCTTAAATCACCCTTGGCCAAAACGCGGACGCCGTCGCCGCGCCCACGCACCAGGCCAGCGGCCTTGAGTGCCGCTTCGTCCACTGGGCTATTGGCATCCAATCGGCCATCTTCCACGGCCTTTTGCAGCCGCCCGGTATTTACGATGTCGTATTCCTTGCGAAAAATATTAGTGAAACCTCGCTTCGGCAGACGCCTGTAAAACGGCATTTGCCCGCCCTCAAAACCTTTAATGGCGACACCAGAGCGCGATTTTTGACCATTGTGTCCGGTGCCCGCCGTTTTGCCCTTGCCTGAGCCAATGCCTCGGCCGACACGCCGCCGAGCCCTGGTCGAACCGGGGCTGGGAGAAAGTTCATTAAGCTTCATGATCAGTGTCCTTCACTGGCTGGCTCAATACGCACCAGATGGCTGATCTTAGCCGCCATACCTCGAACCGAAGCAGTATCCTCTAGCACGCGGGAGCGGTGCATCTTGTTGAGACCAAGCCCGATAAGCGTTGCACGCTGAGATTTGTGTCGGCCGATAGGACTGCCAATTTGAGTGACGCGGATCTTACCGCTTGACGATGAAGTCATGTTATTAGCCCGCCTCTTGAGCATTTTCTTCCCGACCAAAAATCTCGCCAACCTTCTTTCCGCGCTTGGCCGCGATAGCGCGCGGCGACACGCTGCGCTCCAGCCCCTCAAATGTTGCCTTGACCATGTTATGTGGATTAGAGGTGCCGATCGATTTAGCGACAACGTCCTTCATACCAACCATTTCGAATACCGCACGCATCGGACCGCCGGCGATGATGCCGGTTCCAGCGGGCGCAGCACGCATAACAACCCGGCCGGCACCAAAGCGCCCTTCAATATCATGATGCAATGTGCGAGCTTCCCGGAGCGGCACGCGGATCATCTTGCGCTTGGCCTGTTCAGTCGCCTTGCGTATGGCTTCAGGCACCTCGCGTGCCTTGCCGGTGCCGTAGCCGACACGACCGCGCCGATCGCCGACGATCACAAGTGCCGAAAAACCGAAACGCCGGCCACCCTTGACGACCTTCGCCACACGATTGATGTGTACTAGCTTATCGGAAAATTCTGGATCTTCCCGCTCGCCCCGCATACGGGCGCCCTTGTCTGGTCGTGCCATACGACTGCTTCCTAATTACTTTCTAAAAGTTTAGCCCGCCTTCGCGGGCGGCTTCAGCCAGGGCCCTGACCCGACCATGGTATTTATAGGCTCCGCGGTCAAACACAACGTCCTTCACGCCAGCGGCCAGGGCACGCTCGGCAATCGTCTTACCAATCCGTCCTGCCGCCTGTTTGTTAGCGCCATTCCTTATATCGGAGCGGATTACCTTTTCCAGGGATGACGCAGCGGTGATAACAGCGCCCTTCTCGTCATCAATCACTTGGGCATAAATATGTTTGCCCGAGCGAAACACCGAAAGACGAGGACGCCCGGCACCCAGTTTACGTAACCGGTTACGGGTGCGCTTTCTCCGCCGTTGAAATAGTTCCTGTTTTTGCAACATGTCCGGGCCTACTTCTTCTTACCTTCCTTACGGCGTACATATTCATCCTTGTAGCGAATGCCCTTACCTTTATAGGGTTCGGGCTTTCGAAAGGAGCGAATTTCCGCCGCAACCTGGCCGACCATCTGTTTATCCCTGCCAGAAACAGTAATATCCGTCGGCTTTTCACATGTGATGGTAATGCCTTCTGGAATGTCGTAATAGACGGAGTGGCTGTAACCTAAATCGAGTTTGAGCTTCTTACCCTCAACTGCCGCGCGGTAGCCAACACCCTGAATTTCAAGCCTCTTAGTGAAGCCCCTGCTGACGCCCACAACCATATTACTAACATTGGAGCGGCATAGTCCCCACATCTTTCGAGCACGTATGGAATCGTCCCCGGGTTCAAACAAAATTTGTTGGTCTTCCTGAATGACGCGCACCTCAGGATTAATCACCATCTGTATTTCGCCGAATTTTCCTTTGACCGAGATTGCGTCATCCACTAGGCGGACTTCAACACCATCTGGTACGGCGACCGGGTTTTTTCCAACACGAGACATGGCGGCCACCCCCGTCACTAAAAGACGCGGCAGAGTACTTCTCCGCCGACATTTTGTTTTCGCGCCTCGATATCCGACATCACGCCGCGCGGCGTGGAAATAATTGAAATACCGAGACCATTATAGATACGAGGCAAATTACCGACCCCGGAATATACCCGTCGACCCGGGCGAGAAATGCGCTGGATCTCTAGGATTACCGGTTTGCCCTCGCTATATTTGAGCTCCACCTCAAAACTGGGTTTTCCGATGTCGCTCTCGAACTTCGCATAGCCACGAATATAGCCTTCGCTTTTCAACACCTCGAGAATCGCGCCACGCATGCGAGAGGCCGGCGTATTGACTGAAGTTTTCCGTGCGCGTTGACCATTGCGGAGGCGGGTAATCATATCGGCAATAGGGTCTGTCATCGACATTTAACAGCCCTCACCAGCTCGACTTGACCATGCCCGGAATATATCCGGTCGAGGCCAATTCGCGTAACGCAACACGGGAAAGTTCGAACTTACGGTAAACACCCCGCGGTCGCCCGCTCAGTGCGCACCGATTACGGATACGCGTCTTCGCGCCGTTGCGCGGCATGGCCGACAACTTAAGCTGGGCCATAAACCGTTCTTCGGCTGGAAGCGAATGGTTGCGCACGATGTCTCTTAGCTCGGCACGCTTTTTCGCATCGCGTTGGGACATGCGTTTCCGTTTCAAATTTTTCTGTATGGCGCGTTTTTTGGCCATGCCACTCTCTCTTTTCTTTTTGGTCCGTTCTTCAGACTAATTGATAATCGGCAACTGGAAGGCCTTCAACAATTCGCGGCCTTCGTCGTCGGTATGAGCGGTCGTGCAAATGACGATATTCATACCGCGCACCTCGTCGACGGAATCATAATCGATTTCAGGGAAGACGATCTGCTCCTTGAGCCCGAGCGCAAAATTACCGCGTCCGTCAAAACTCTTCCCGGAAAGGCCGCGAAAATCGCGAACCCGCGGCAGCGCTATCGTCACCAGACGATCAAGAAATTCATACATGCGGTCGCGCCGGAGAGTCACCATACAGCCAACATCCATGCCCTCGCGGATTTTGTAAGTCGAAATTGAACGTTTTGCCTTGGTCACTACGGGTTTTTGGCCTGCGATTAGCATCATATCCCGTACCGCAGCCTCAATCTTTTTTTTATCCGCGGAGCCTTCACCGACACCCATATTAATAATTATTTTTTCAAGGCCCGGCTGTTGCATACGGTTCTTGTAACCAAATTGTTCTGTCAGCTTAGGGCTGATCTCATTTTCATATAATTCCTTCAATCGTGGGGCCGTGTAATTTTCAGACATCAATCACCTCCCCTGAACGCCTAGCGAAACGAACCTTGCGGCCGTCTTCCAGCTCCCGATAACCGACACGGGTATGGGTATTTTCGCTTGGATCGATCAGTGCCACATTGGAAATGTGGATGGCGGCTTCGCGTTCCTGAATACCGCCTTGAGGCTCCGCCTGCGAAGGGCGGATATGGCGCTTTACGACATTGACACCATCGACGACAACACGGTTTTCCTTGGACAAGACTTTCTTGACCTGACCGCGACGGCCTTTGTCACGTCCGGTAATGACGACGACCTCGTCGTCTTTTTTGATCCTACGTTTTACCATCTTGTCCTGCTCTTTCGGAACCGGTGCCTAGAGCACCTCGGGCGCCAGCGAAATGATTTTCATATAATTTTTGGCTCTGAGTTCGCGCGTAACCGGGCCAAAAATGCGCGTGCCGATGGGCTCACCCTGTGGGCTGAGAAGAACAGCGGCATTGCGATCAAAACGAATAGCCGACCCGTCATCACGACGAATTTCCTTGGCGGTTCGCACGATGACTGCGCGGTGAATTTCACCTTTCTTTACCTTGCCGCGTGGTATCGCTTCTTTTACCGACACAACGATTAGATCGCCGACCGAGGCAAACTTACGCTTCGAGCCGCCCAATACCTTGATGCACTGAATTCGTCTCGCGCCCGAATTATCAGCAACGTCCAGGTTTGTCTGCATCTGGATCATGGCTCAAATATCCTCGTCTTCCTCTCGCCCATCTGCCGGAGTCATACTTCAGCGTCTGGCGCATCCTCGATTACTTCCCAGCACTTATTTTTCGACAATGGCCGGCATTCGCGAATGCGCACCACGTCGCCAACTTTATGCGCATTCTTCTCGTCATGGGCAGCATAACGTTTTGAACGGCGAATAACCTTTTTATAAAGTCTATGCATAAATCGCCTGTCGACACGCACGATTACCGTTTTATTGGCATTGTCGCTTACCACCGTGCCTTGCATGATCCGCTTCGGCATACCTTTAACCCTTTCCGCCTAGGACCCAGCGCCCAGACCTACATCGGTCAGCACCGTCTTAACCCGCGCGATATCGCGCCTGACTTCGCGCATTCGCGCGGTGTTTTCCAACTGGCCTATCACTTGTTGAAAGCGCAAGTTAAAGGCCTCCTTCTTCAAATTCAGCAACTCTTCCCGCAATTGATCAGGGGTCATACTGCGAACTTCTTCAAACTTCATCACTTACGTCCCTTCACCGATGCGTGAAACAACTTTAGTACGAATTCGCAACTTCGCTCCGGCTAGGCGGAAGGCTTCCGACGCCACGTGCTCGGGTACGCCATCGATCTCATAAAGGATGCGACCAGGCTTTACGCGCGCCACCCAGAATTCCGGCGCCCCCTTGCCCTTGCCCATGCGCACCTCAGCAGGCTTGCTTGAGACCGGTACATCGGGAAAAACACGGATCCACACTCGGCCTGCGCGTTTCATGTGGCGGGTAATAGCGCGCCGACCTGCTTCCAATTCACGCGCGGTCACTCGGCCAGGTGTCATAGCTTTCATTCCATACGCGCCGAAATTAAGTTGCGTGCCACCTTTCGCCAAACCGTGGATACGGCCTTTGTGCGCCTTGCGAAATTTCGTGGATTTCGGTTGTTGCATGGTTCCTAAATCCCTGCCCTAACGCGGCGTTGCATGTTCTTGGGCGCGCTTGTCCTGGGCCATCGGGTCATGTGCCATAATTTCGCCCTTGAAGATCCAAACTTTGACGCCGCAAATGCCGTAGGCGGTCTGTGCAGATGCCCAACCATAATCAACATCAGCTCTTAGCGTGTGGAGTGGCACCCGACCCTCGCGGTACCATTCAGTGCGCGCAATTTCTGCGCCACCGAGACGTCCGCCACAATTTATCCTGATGCCATCCGCTCCAAGTCGCATTGCTGACTGCACTGCGCGCTTCATGGCACGGCGGAAGGCAACGCGACGGACGAGTTGCTGAGCTATATTTTCCGCCACAAGCTTAGCTTCAATCTCCGGCTTACGAATTTCGACAATATTGAGGTGTACTTCGCTGTCGGTCATCTTACTGACGTCGTTGCGAAGCTTGTCGATATCGGCGCCCTTTTTACCGATCACAACACCCGGTCGCGCGGTATGAATAGTGATGCGAGCTTTTTTCGCCGGACGCTCGATCACGATGCGTCCGATCCCCGCCTGACTGAGCTTTTCGAACAGATATTTGCGTATACTCAAATCCTCGAACAACAATCGACTGTAATCCGCATCAGCATACCATCGCGAATCCCAAGTTCTGTTGATGCCAAGTCTGAGTCCGATAGGGTTGACCTTTTGCCCCATTATTTTTCCTCCGCGCGCTCGCGCACGACGATCGTCAGATGGCTGAATGGTTTCATAATACGCCCGGTGCGCCCGCGCGCCCTTGGTCGCCAGCGCTTCATCACCAACCCCTTTCCGACTTTAGCTTCCGCCACGACCAGTCGGTCAACATCGAGATCATGATTGTTTTCGGCATTTGCTATCGCTGACTGCAGACATTTCTTCACCGACCCAGAAATGCGTTTGTGCGAAAAAGTGAGCGACGTTAGAGCTGCCTCAGCATCCTGGCCACGGATAGTCTCTGCTACCAAATTAAGCTTTTGTGTGCTGATGCGTACATTTCGCAGCACGGCACCGGCTTCGTTGTCCGCAAGAACACGTTTACGTGCGGGTTTACCCATTATCAGACCCTTTTCGCCCGCTTGTCGCCAGCATGGCCGAAGAATGTTCGTGTCGGGGAAAATTCGCCAAGCTTGTGACCGACCATGTTTTCGTTAACCAGAACCGGCAAAAATTTTCGCCCGTTATAGACGCCAAAGGTAAGGCCAACGAATTGCGGCAGAATAGTCGAGCGTCGTGACCAAGTACGGATGATATCCTTGCGACCGGTCGCTCGAGCTTCTTCTGCCTTCTTAAGCAGGTAGCCGTCGACGAACGGTCCCTTCCAGATGGATCGTGCCATGATTTTACTCCCCGCTTCCTATGGCCGCCGGCGCCGCAGTATGAAGCGGTCGGTTTTCTTATTGTTGCGTGTTCTTTTGCCCTTAGTCGGTTTGCCCCAAGGCGACACTGGATGTCGACCACCCGATGTACGCCCCTCACCGCCGCCATGAGGATGGTCGACTGGATTCATGGCAACGCCACGCACATGCGGGCGCTTGCCGAGCCAGCGCGAACGGCCGGCCTTTCCGCTATTCTGGTTTTGATGGTCAGGATTGCTAACAGCACCAATAGTCGCCATACAATCAGAACGGACAATGCGTTGTTCGCCCGAGCACATTTTCAAAAGCGCATAGCCCTGATCCTTGCCGACGAGCTGGACATAACTGCCGGCGGCGCGTGCGATTTGGCCACCTTTACCAGGCTTCATCTCGATATTATGAATAATAGTACCTACCGGGATATTCTTCATCGGCATAGCGTTGCCTGGTTTAATATCGACCTGTGAGCCGGAAATCACCTGGTCACCTATCGCAAGACGTTGAGGCGCCAGAATATATGCATATTGGCCATCCTCATATTTGATCAACGCAATGAATGCGGAGCGGTTGGGATCATATTCCAAACGTTCAACCGTGGCCGCCATGTCGAACTTAGTACGCTTGAAGTCGATCACTCGGTATCGCCGTTTGTGTCCGCCGCCACGATGGTCTGCGGTAATCCGCCCAGTATTGTTACGCCCGCCCTTCTGTTTAAGGCCTTCGGTTAATTCCTTGATCGGCTTGCCCTTCCATAGGGCCGAACGGTCGACCAAGACCAATTCGCGTCGGCTCGGTGTAGTCGGGTTAAAGGTTTTTAGCGTCATGCTCAGACCCCTCCCATAACATCAATCGTCTCACCGTCTTGAAGAGAAACAATCGCTTTCTTCCAGTTCACACGCTTACCACGATGGCCTTTGAAGCGTTTGACCTTGCCCTTCATACGGATGGTGTTAACGCTCTTAACTTTGACTTCGAACAGGCCTTCAACGGCTTTTTTTATTTCCGGCTTGCTGGCATCAATCGAGACCCTGAATGTCACCTGATTATCGTCGCTACCGCGCGTGGATTTCTCAGTAACCAACGGCCCGAGAATTATGTCGTACCAGCGCTCCTTGACGTTCTTACTCATGTCAGGCGCGCCTCTAACTGCTCGACTGCGTTTTTTGTCAATAAGAGCATATCGCGGCGCAGAATATCGTAGACATTGGCGCCCTGGTGCGGGAGCACGTCAAACCCGGCAATATTGCGTGCCGCGCGGGCTAAATTTTCATCAATCTCAGGGCCATCGATCAAGAGAATCGAAGACGGAAAATCAAGCTTGGCTAATTGATCCGCGAGCTTAGAAGTCTTGGAGTGCTTCATGGTGACGCCATCGACAACCCGAAGCTTGCCTTCTGCCTGCTTGCAAGACAACGCTGAACGCAGTGCCATTCTGCGAACTTTTTTGGGCAGCTTGTGGGCATGGCTACGCGGAGTAGGCCCAAATATCACTGCACCACCACGAAATTGTGGCGAACGCAAGGAACTGGTTCGAGCTCGCCCCGAACCCTTTTGTTTCCATGGCTTGCGGGTGGATCCACTGATCTCGCCGACTGTCTTTGTCTTGTGCGTGCCAGCCTGTCGCTTAGCTAACTGCCAGCGTACGGTACGCTGCATTAGGTCAACGCGAACGGGAGCGGCGAACACCGCATCGTTCAATTCGACTTCGCCGACATCCTTGTTATCCAAACTGGTGACTTTGACCTTCATCGGGTCAGTCCTTCTTCTCTTCCGTTTCGTCGGAAGTAACTCCACTGATGTCGATTGCTTCCGTCGGCGCTTCCTCTAAGGGCGTTTGTACTCTATTGGTCTTTTGTGACGTCGTTACGTCGTCGGGCGCCTGTTCTGCGACATTCTCCTCAGAAGATACTTCCTGGACTGGCGCCTCCGTTTCCCCCGATGCGCTGCTACGCAGAGATGATGGAAACGGCGCATCATCCGGAAACACCTTTTTAACTGCGTCAGAAATGAAAACAAATCCTGATTCGGGTCCGGGTACGCTGCCACGCACCAAAATTAAACCACGCCCTACATCTGTCGACACAATTTTCAGATTTTGTACAGTGCGGCGCACCGCGCCCATTTGGCCTGCCATTTTCTTGCCCTTAAACACCTTTCCCGGATCCTGGCATTGTCCGGTAGAGCCAATCGCACGGTGCGATACAGAAACTCCATGGCTAGCTCTCAAACCGCCAAAATTGTGCCGCTTCATGCCGCCAGCGTAACCTTTTCCGATAGACGTACCTACCACATCAACATATTGCCCTATGGCAAAATGATCTGCGTTGATTTCCTGGCCGACATCTATCATCGCGTCTTCGCTGACCCGGAATTCCGCAACAGTTCGCTTCGGCTCAACGCGCGCCTTGGCAAAATGTCCACGCATAGAACTAGTTACATTCTTCACCTTGACCGCACCCGCGCCGAGTTGCAAAGCGGTATAACCGTTACCCTCTTCGGAGCGTTGTGCCATGACCTGGCACCCGTCAATTTTGAGCACTGTAACCGGCACATGGCGACCGCCTTCATCGAACACGCGTGTCATACCAAGTTTCTCAGCAATGACACCTGTGCGGCGGCGTTCGAGTTGTAAGCCAGACATCTTAACGTTTCCTACAATCTAATCTCGACATCAACGCCGGCGGCGAGGTCGAGCTTCATTAAAGCATCGACGGTTTGCGGTGTCGGCTCGACGATATCTAACAGCCTTTTATGAATACGAATTTCAAACTGCTCGCGTGATTTCTTGTCAATGTGCGGCGAACGCAACACGCAATATTTTTCGATCCGAGTTGGCAGTGGAATCGGCCCACGTACCTGAGCGCCCGTACGCTTGGCGGTGTTGACGATTTCACCCGTTGATGAATCCAATATCCGGTGATCGAAAGCCTTCAATCGAATACGTATATTTTGGTTGTCTATCGCCATATTTCCGTCCCATTAACTAAGCAAAAACGACCGCCCAAGGGCAGTCGCGCATTGATGTTTATTCCATAATTTTGGCAACGACGCCGGCCCCCACGGTGCGGCCGCCTTCGCGGATCGCAAAGCGTAGGCCCTCATCCATGGCAATCGGCGCAATTAGA
>CAZUXZ010000032.1:0-35986 GCA_964624055.1 uncultured Rhizobiaceae bacterium
CACCACCGTATCACCGATCTGCTCTCGCTCTTCAGCGTTGAGTGCGGTGGAAGGAGCCTCTTCGAGAAGTTTTTGATGGCGTCGCTGCAACGAGCAATCGCGCTCGCCGAGATGCACTACATTACCATGCTGGTCAGCCAGTATCTGAACCTCAACATGGCGCGGGGAATCTATGAGTTTTTCCAAATAGAGCGAAGAATTTCCAAACGCGGCCTGAGCTTCGGCGCGGGCCATGGAAGCCGCTTCCTCAAGGTCCTCACGCTTGTGCACCCTCTTCATGCCCCGACCACCGCCGCCGGCGACAGCCTTAATCAGCACCGGATAGCCGATCTCCTCAGCGAAAGCGTGGAATTCTGATTTTTCGTTGAGCGGACCAGGCGAGCCGGGCACTACCTGCACACCCAATTTCTGCATGGTTTCTTTGGCGCGCACCTTGTCGCCCATGATGCTGACGTGTTCTGGAGTCGGGCCGATAAAATTGAAACCGTGCTCTTCGACGATGGTAGCAAAATTGGCGCTTTCAGACAAAAAACCGTAGCCAGGATGTATGGCATCGGCGTTGGTGATTTCGGCGGCGGCGATGATCGAGGGAATATTGAGATAGCTGTCGCGAACTGCCGCCGGCCCAATGCATACCGATTCGTCCGAGATGCGTGCATGCATGGCATCGGAATCAGCGGTCGAATGCACAGAGACCGTCTTAATGCCGAGTTCCCGGCAAGCACGGTGAATGCGCACCGCGATTTCGCCGCGATTGGCTATAAGAACTTTATCGAACATGCATTGGGACCGGCTAAGTGGGCAGAGCGCCGGCTCTACTCCAGCACCAAAAGAACTTCGCCGTATTCGACCGGAGAGCCGTTTTCGGCCATGATTTGGGACACTCGGCCACTACGCGGCGCGCGAATGGGATTCATCGTCTTCATCGCCTCGATGATCATAAGGGTCTGTCCCTCGCTGACCTGTTCGCCGACGTTGATAAAGGGTTCCGCTCCGGGCTCGGGCGCAGCATATGCGACGCCGACTAGCGGTGAAATGACCGCACCAGGATGATTCAAATCGACATTGACAGAAGATGGTGCTTCTGCGACTTCTGCGCTTGTCGGTTCTGCCGACGCTACCGGTGTTGATGCTAGAGCTACCGCGGCGGCACTGCCCTGAGGCGTGCGTGCGACGCGAACCCTTGTGGCGCCTTCTCCAATCTCGATTTCACTCAGACCGGTCTCATCAAGCAAGGCAGCCAATTCTCGAATCAGTTCAAATTCGGCGCGCGGCACGCGCTTTTCGGTTTTGCTTTCCTCAATTTCGTTCAAGGGCAATTCCACCGCCATGGTCTCAGTCCTCATCGACTATTCGCGCCAGTGCGTCGAGCGCTAGAATATAGCTTTGCGCGCCCAAGCCACAGATAACGCCGACCGCTGCCTGGGATATGTGAGAATAGTGTCTGAATGACTCGCGCCGATATATGTTCGACAAATGAACCTCGATCGTCGGTAAGTTCACGACCCGTAAGGCGTCCAGGATGGCTATAGACGTGTGGCTATAGGCACCTGCATTGAGCACAATACCTGAACAATCCTCCGCCGACGATTGAATCCAGCTGACCAGTTCCCCTTCGTCATTTGATTGGCGAAAATCGACTGACATGCCGAGGGTCTGGCCCTTATGTTGGCAGGCGACGCCGATCGCCTCAAGAGAATCGCCGCCATAAATATCCGGCTCCCGCTCACCCAACATATTGAGGTTGGGACCATTCAGTATCAAGATTTTGTGTGTCATCGGGTTCGCATCTTAGACTAAACTCAACACTCGCGTAATAGGAGAACAATGGAAAGATCTCAGATTGTCCCTCACTCAGGTGGTTTTCCCAAGTGCCACTCGTAAAAAAAAACCAATCGTGGGCGCAAACAGTTGAAATGCCGTACCCGGTCGCCATACTTTATTTTGTAACCGTGTGCAACATGCTGCCGGCGACGAATGCCGCTGTGCAAGGGATATAGCGCTAAGTATGCAAGTTGAAATCAATGGTGAGGCTCGCGACTTCGACGGACCGTTGACCATAGAAGCCGTTCTTAAAAACCTAGGGTTTGACCCGCGCAAAATTGCTGTAGAGCGCAATCTTGAAATCGTCCCGAAAGGCGCCTACAGCGGTACGTCAGTGGAAGATGGTGATCGTCTAGAAATCGTTCATTTCATCGGCGGAGGCGCAATGCAATTGCCGGGCGGCGAAGAGCAGGGATGGGAACTCGCTGGGCAAAAATTTGACTCCCGTCTAATCGTCGGTACTGGAAAGTACCGGGATTTCGAGGAAACCGCCCATGCAATCAAAGCATCGCGCGCGGAAATCGTCACCGTGGCCGTTCGCCGAGTCAATATTGCCGATCCTGGCGAGCCTATGCTGATCGATTTCCTTGACCCAAAGAAATATACTTATCTGCCCAATACGGCGGGTTGCTACACCGCCGAGGATGCTTTGCGAACCATGCTTCTCGCACGCGAAGCCGGCGGTTGGAAATTAATCAAGCTGGAGGTGCTGGGCGATCAGACGACGCTCTTCCCGAATATGGTGGAAACCCTCAAGGCAACGGAAATGTTGGTTAAAGAAGGTTTTGATGTCATGGTCTATTGCAGCGATGACCCGATCATGGCAAAGAAGCTGGAAGATCTTGGCTGCGTTGCGATCATGCCGTTGGCGGCGCCGATCGGCTCGGGTCTGGGCGTGCAAAACCCTGTAAATCTACGCATCATTATAGAAAACAGTAGTCTGCCCGTTCTAGTCGATGCTGGAGTCGGCACTGCTTCCGACGCTGCCATCGCTATGGAATTGGGCTGCGACGGAGTGTTGATGAATACGGCTATTGCCGAGGCGAAGGATCCGATCACAATGGCTCATGCTATGCGTCTCGCAATCGAAGCGGGACGGCTGGCCTATCTCGCCGGTCGCATGGCGAAAAAACAATATGCCGACCCATCCTCACCACTTGCCGGCTTAATATAATGACAGCCTTGTTAGGCGCCATATCCTCCAACCGAATCATTAACATATAATAGTTTTTCTAGATATTTATAATTAGTTTATAATAAAAATTATTAACCATGTTTGATAATTAATTGATAACAAATATATTTATCTGTAAATTTCTGCGCAGAACGCAATCAATAGTTTTTTAATTTCGAAATATGTGCGCAATAACCTACGACTGAAATTAATTTTATAACATATTGTCAAATATGTTTTTTTACGGTTTTTGGTTAAGTTTTGTTCTGTATGGCGTCGAGCCACTCTTTGCAGCTCAGTTCTGCCTTCTACGTGGCGTGAGTTCAAAAAATCCAAAGTAGCTGCAGTAACGCGCCTTACAGACATATCTTGAGTTGCGTCTATAACTTTCAGCGAGTGCCGCGATTGGCTAAGAGAACAATGTCCTCTGCACGCAGATAAGCCGGGGTGCCAATTTTCAACTCGCGTTTTGCCTTTTCGGCGTGATATTTTGCTTCGACAAAATTACCGCTTAGCAGCGATGCTTCCGCCAGGGCTAGGGAAGATTGTGGCAATTTCCCGTCTCGACCATAGGCGATACCGAGAAAGTGCCAATGCTCGGGGTAATTCGGCTCGAACTGCGTGGCCGTGATTAAATGCTTGATCGCTTTCTCATTGAATCCGGGCTCGTTCATTTCAATTTGCGCCCGCGCTAAGCCGAGGCGCAACAGCGCTTCGTCCGGTCGAAGTCTTACCGCACGCTCATAGGGAATGATGGAAAGCGCGATATGGCCGTTTTCGAAGAGCATTTGGCCTTTAATTTCGAATAACCAAGGATCATCAGGGTAGTCGCCGATAAGAGAATTAATTTCGGCGATCGCCTGCTCGAGGTTGGGAATTCGGTAATAAGCAATCGCTCGCGCGTAGCGCGCTGTAAAACTATTGTCTTCCTCGCGGTAGAAGCGAAGCGTCTTGTCCGGAGAATAGATAAACGCAAAAAGTTTGGCGACCATGCGGCGATGGGCCAAGAGTTCTTCATCGCTCCAGGGTTTTACATAATAATCGGCTCTAGAGAGAAAATTCTGGACAAATCTGATCCGGTCCCGAGTCAGAGGGTGAGAGCGCAAATAGGGATCCTGACGTTCGGCGATGAGCAGTTCCTGATCTTCTAATTGATAAAATAAGTCCAGCATCCCTTTTGCCGAGCGGCCAGTGGCCTCAAGATAGCGCACGGCCGCCTGATCCGCCGAGCGTTCTTGAGTTTGGCTATAACGCATGAGCGACTTCTGGGCGACCGCCTGTCCGGTGCCGATAATAGCCCCCGCCGCCTCGCCATTGCCGGCGATAATAGCAGCAGCACCGAGGATATAGGCGAGGATCGATTCCGCCGTGGCATTTTCAATCGCTTTGTGGGTGCGCACCAAGTGGCCACCTGCCAAATGGCCCGTTTCATGGGCGAATACGCCGATAATGGCATCGGGATTATCGCTCGACATGAGGAGACCAGTATTGACAAAAAGATTTAAACCACCAGCGACGAACGCATTGATTCGCGAGTCATTAACGATATGCACGTTCACCGCAGAGGCATCAAGACCGGCTACTTCGAACAGTGGCGCTGCGTAGGCGTGAATGGTATTTTCGATCTCGGAATCTCGAATAAGTGGGAGTCCCTTCGCCGAAGACGGCGGAGCCACCACGCACAACGCGAAAAAAATAGCTACAACGAAACCGAGCGTGCGCGCAGAGAATATGGTCAATTTACTATCCCTGAGGTTCACTTTGTTACCTAGTAGGCAATTGCGTTGGCGTCAATGCGCCGGAATATTAGCACTTACAGCAATCCTGGGTGGTTGCGAATTGACCCAGAACTTGCCGACGATCTCGATGCTCCAAAAACCTAGATATTTTGGTGGTGCGGTGGCGGATGAGCCGCATGCAACCTTGGTCGCGCGCGATGTCCTCGCTGCCGGTGGTAATGCGGCGGATGCCGCCGTCGCTCTCTATTTTACACTCGCGGTGACTTATCCCTCCACCGCAAGCCTCGGTAGTGGCGGTCTCTGCCTGGTGTATTATCCAGATGAAGACGATGGTGACGTCACCGAAGTCATTGAGTTCTATGCCAACGCCGCATCGCCGACCGCTGTGCCGTCGCGCCGTCCGAACGCTGTCCCAGGGGCGGTGCGCGGCATGTATGCGCTACATGCGCGTTACGGTAGTCTGCCGTGGTCTCAGCTCCTGGCGCCGGCTGAGGGTTATGCCCGATTCGGCCACCAAATCTCACGCGCTTTGGCCCGTGATTTGCAACTTGCCGACACAGCTCTGTTCAATGACCCGGAAATGCGCAAGATTTTCTTACGGAGCGACGGCAAAGTCCTTGAAGAGGGCGAGCGTGTGCATCAATTGGAGCTTGGGGCCGTTTTATCGCAACTACGCATCAAAGGGGCGGGAGACTTTTACATTGGCAACGTGGCCAGAACCTTGAGTTCGCGGGTTAATGAGGCAGGTGGAGCCCTTTCGATAGAAGAACTACGCGCCTTTCACCCGGTTTGGCGTAAATCCGTGGCAATTCCCTTCGGCCACAACTTTCTCCATACTGCGCCGCCGCCAGCCGCCGGCGGCATTACGGCAGCCGCCATCTTTTACTTACTGGCGGAAGGCGACCGGTATCTCGGCGCACCTGTCGCGGAGCGCGCTCACCTTATGGCGGAAATTTCGAAACGAGCTTTTGCCGACCGTCAACTATGGACAGGAAGCGGAAACGCTGAGCCGCTCGACTCTGCGCGCCTGAATGCTAGCATGGCGTCTTACATATCGGCCCGCGCCACCGTGGCGAATGCTTTGACACCAAAGCCCAAACGGGCGCTGGAAAATCCCGCCTCTACCAGTTTCGTTACGCTCGACCGCACTGGTCTCACGATCTCTTGCGGCGCGACAATGAACAATCTGTTTGGAACCGGTCGCGTCGTTCCCGGCACCGGCATTCTACTTGCTGTCTCGCCGGCGTTGGCCACCAATGCTGCCTCGTCCCTCGCGCCGATCGCTTTGGTTAACCACAATACCAGCCAGCTATTCTTCGCCGCCGGATCCGTGGGCGGTGCCGCGGCGCCCTCAGCATTAGCCGGTGTTATGCGAGCGACTCTGCTTGAAAACGCACCGCTGCGCCAAGCAGTCAGCACTCCTCGCCTACACCATGGCGGTATCCCCGATAAGGTTTTGACCGAACTGGATTTTCAGAACGACAGGCAGATAAATTTGCAGCAGCGCGGCCACAAAATGGTATCGGTTCGAGAAATAGGCAGAATCAATGCAATTCACTGTCCGGGCGGCGCATCTCATAGCCCGCAATCTTGCAGCTTCGAGTCAGACCGTCGCGGTTTTGGCCTCGCGAGCGGCGGCGAATTTTAGCGGATTCCCACAGGATGAAAGTCTCCAAACGAGCCGATGTTTCACCATTTTTCGCTATGGAAATTTTGAAGAGCGCCAACGAGTTAGCGGACTCTGGCGCCGAAATCATGCATATGGAAACTGGCGAGCCAGTCAGCGGCGCCCCAGCCAAGGTGATGGCGGCGGCTCACACCGCGCTCGACAACAGCTATCTCGGCTATACTGAGGCCCAAGGTAGCCGGCCTCTGCGCGCTCGAATCGCCCGACATTATGCAGATATGTACGGCGAAGAAGTTCCCATAGAGCAAATCAACGTTACCATCGGCGCATCCGGTGGTCTTATCCTCGCTTTTCTCGCCGCCTTCGATGTCGGTGACCGTATCGCGCTTGCAGAGCCGAGCTATCCGGCCTACCGCAACACTCTCGAAGCTTTTGGCCTCGATGTTGTCGATCTGCCGGCCGGACCCGAAACACGGTTTCAGCCTAGTGTCAAATTGCTCAAGGCGTTAGACAGACCAATTCAGGGCTTGATTGTGGCTAGTCCCTCCAACCCAACCGGCACGATGATCCCGCGCGGCCAATTCGAAGCTTTAGTCGAGTATTGCGAAGCGCACGATATCCGCATTATTTCTGACGAAATTTATCATGGCATCACCTATGGAGAGGCGGCGCAAACTATTCTTGCCTATAGCTCGAATGCTATTATAGCTAACGGCTTTTCTAAATATTTTGCGATGACTGGTTGGCGTCTCGGCTGGATGGTCTTTCCACCCGATCTGGTGCGTCCCGTGGAGCGGTTGGCGCAAAATTTGTTTGTATCGCCGCCGGCGTTGGCACAGATCTCAGCGCTCGCTGCATTCGATTGCAGAGAAGAACTTGAGGCCAATGTGGCGCGCTATGACGAGAACCGCAAGATTCTGCAGGACGCCTTGCAGCTTGCAGGTTTCGGTGATCTTGCGCCTTGTGACGGCGCATTTTATGTCTATGCAGATGTCTCTCGCTTAACCAATGACTCACACGAATTTTGTCAGAAGATGCTGAAGGCGACTGGCGTTGCCGCAACTCCCGGCATCGATTTTGACACGAAGCGTGGCAACCTCTATGTGCGTTTTTCTTTCGCCACCGACCGCGAAACCGTGCAGCGCGCCGCAGACGCGCTGGTGGCTTGGCTAAAGCAAAAGTAGAGCATATCTCGAAAAGTTGGAACCGGCTTCTAGGAGAGGCTTTCAGCGATGCACTGCTTCACTAATTCACTTTCTGCCACCAACCACTGCGCCGGCGCGGTGGTTCTTGCGGTCGGTCACTGCCCGCGACACCGTCCGGCACGTCGTCGTCTTCCGGATCCACCGGATTAGCCACAAGTTCGTCGCCGCTGACCTCAGAGCTATCTTCTAAATGACCGGTCACTGGTTCTTCCTTACCCAAGGCGGGGTATGGGGATAAGTTTGGTTCGCTGTTTTTGTTAACTGGGATTTCTTCAGCGGATGCCTCCGCGGCTTCGTTGCCAACCGACTCATCCGAAGCGGTCGTTTCAGTTTTTTCAGCACTTGCCCGTCGCCGCCTCGAGCGGCTTCGCCGGCGAGGCTTCATCTTCTCATCGGCAGATTCATCCGAATTCGTAGCGCCGTCTTCTTCTTCCGTATTTCCCGATACTTCTGACGCTGCATTGCCAGCCTGCTCACCAGTGTCATTCTCTGCCTCGCGGCTACGCCCGCCACGTCGCCGTCCGCCACGTCTACCGCGCCGCCGGCGCTTGCCGCGATTTGTCTCTTCACCTTCTTCTGGCGGAGTGGCAACACCGCTTCCCTCTTCGTCATCCGCATCTTCTGCATTGGAAGGCGTAGCGACGCTGTCCTGCTCTTCACCGCCCTTAATCCCGCGCTGTTTACGCCGCCGCTTGCGGCGACGAGGTTGTTCTTCGCCCTCGGCCTCCGTTGACACACTATAGCCGTCTTCGTCGCCAGACGCGGCTGTATTACTCTCGACTTGGGCACCATCACGGGTCGCGAGGGTTTTGATCGTGTACATTGGTGGGATCAGGGTAGGATCCTCTTCGAACGCTATTTTCATATGATAGCGCGATTCGATTTCGCTCAGAACTGGGCGTTTATTGTTGAGGATATAAAGGGCAACGTTGCCCGGGACATGAACGCGGATTTCAGCACTGCGTTCGCGCAAGCCCTCTTCCTCGACAGCGCGCAATACATGGACAGCAGAAGAGGTGGTGGCCCGCACCACGCCCGCGCCCTGGCAAACCGTGCACTGTTCCGTCGCGGCTTCGAGAATGCTGGGTCTGAGACGCTGGCGAGACAGTTCGAGCAATCCAAATGGACTGATGCGACCGATCTGGATACGCGCCCTGTCGCTCCGCATGGCTTCTTTAAAGCGGCGCTCGACATTGCGCTGATTACGGTTTTCGTCCATATCAATAAAATCGATCACCACCAGTCCTGCGAGATCGCGCAAACGGAGCTGGCGGGCTATCTCGTCGGCCGCTTCGAGATTGGTCTTAACTGCCGTTTCCTCAACGTTGCGCTGTTTTGTCGCTCGACCGGAATTCACGTCGATCGAGACGAGCGCTTCCGTCGGGCTGATAATTAGATAACCACCAGAGCGCAATTGAACCTCCGCGCTGTACATGGCATCCAGCTGGCCCTCGACCTGGTAGCGGGTAAAGAGCGGAATGCGATCGCGATAGGGTTGCACCTTGGCGCCGTGGCTTGGAATGAGGGTGCGCATGAAATTCTTGGCTATTCGGTAACCGTCATCACCTTCGACGAGAATTTGGTCGATATCTCGCGAGTAGAGATCACGAATCGAACGGCGAATGAGATTGGCTTCTTCGTTTATGAGCGCCGGTGCGCTCGATTCTAAAGTCGCCTTGCGGATGCCTTCCCATTGGCGAAGCAGATATTCAAAATCACGCTTTATCTCGGCTCGGGTCCGGGCAAGGCCTGCGGTGCGTACGATCACCGCCATGCGTGAAGGCACCTTTAACTCGTTGGTAATAGCCTTCAAGCGCTTGCGGTCATCGGCATTGACGATCTTGCGGGAGATGCCACCACCGCGCACGGCATTTGGCATCAGTACACAATAGCGACCGGCGAGCGACAGATAAGTGGTCAGCGCCGCACCCTTATTGCCGCGCTCTTCCTTCACCACCTGAATAAGCATGATCTGGCGCTTCTTGATGACCTCTTGGATCTTATAGCGGCGCGACAGAAGCGAACGGCTGACGTGCAGTCGCCGCTGGGCTTCGTCATCTATATCGTCACCACCCAATGTTTCCACGGATTCGGAGGGCTTGGCCTTTGACGTCTCTTCGCCCTTGATGTCGCCGCTTTCCTCGTCTCCACTTTCGGCGTCTTTCTCTGGCGCTTCGACCGCTGGCTGTTCCGACTCTTCTTGTACTTCCTCGTTGTTATTGTCATCGACCGCGGCCTGCTCAGCGAACAGAGCTTCCCGGTCAGCGACGGGGATCTGATAATAATCGGGGTGGATTTCACCAAATGGCAGAAAACCATGGCGGTTACCGCCATATTCGACAAACGCAGCCTGTAACGAGGGTTCGACCCTCATTACCTTTGCGAGATAGAAATTGCCTTTTAGCTGCTTTTTCGCCGCTGTTTCAAAGTCGAATTCTTCGAGCCGTGTTCCGCTCGCCACCACCACGCGGGTTTCTTCCGCATGGCTGGCGTCGATCAACATTCTTTTGACCATAAGTTGGTAATCTCCGCGACAGTGCCGCATTGGCCGCGAACCAGGCGCGGCGGCACCGTCGGATTATGGAAGCTGATCGCCCGGCGCGACCGTCCGTCGAACACGGCGGGAGTGTCTCCCGCCATGACGGACTGTGCGGGGCCAAATCGTGCCGGATTCGATCCGACTGCAGCTTCGCAAGTGTCATCAATTTCATCTGTTTCGATTGCCGCCCAAATTTTCTACGATCGGGATATTGCGTTGTCGCAACACACCGTCGCGGAGAACCTCGGGCTTTACGCCGCCTCCAATGATGGACGGGTGAATATTCAAAACATTCGTTCGCGGCCCCATGATACTGTGCCCGGAGGGTCGCGACAAACTATTTGACGTTTCGGACCCTGCACATTTCCGTAGAACGAGCTTTGAGTCCGGAAAAAATGGTAAAAATAAGCTCCTGGATGACATTAGACGAGTCGGTCTTTTGATACGGATTCTGACGCTATACATCTGCTTGTCGACGTTGTTAATGGCAGGTTTCTCGGAATCTGCCAATGCACGGTCGAAAGTCACCGGAGCACGGGCAGGCGAAACCGAGGAAGCCACGCGCTTCGTTCTGGATCTGAGCGAAAACGTGCCGTTTCGTATCTATACACTGGCCGACCCTTACCGACTTGTGCTCGATTTGCTTGGCGCGACATGGGCGTTGGACGACAAACAATTGACAATTAACCGAGGTCTGGCGGAAACCCTTCGTTTTGGCCAATTTCAGTCGGATACAGCGCGTATTGTGGTTGATTTGGAGGGACCGGCCACAGTCAAGCAGGTGTTTGTTCTGCCGCCGGGAGCTAAATATCGTTATCGCTTAGTAGTTGATTTGAAACCGGTTACCCATCAAGACTTCCGCCCGTCGACCGTGACCTCCCTTGAGGAGCCGACACGTGCCGCGGCACAGCCGACAACGGCCCGTCCCGTCGTGGAACATAAAAATTTTGCGACGGTAGCGCCGGGAGCAGACAAGGTTCTGTTGCCGGCTCCAGCGCGTCCGAATCAAGTTGTGCACACATCTGGTGCGCAGCGTCTGATCGTTATCGACCCGGGCCATGGTGGCGCTGACCCTGGTGCTGTTGTCGGCAATAAGACTTACGAAAAACATTTTACTCTGGCAGCGGCGAAGGCACTCGAGACCATGCTGCTTGAACGCGGTTATGACGTACTCCTATCGCGCCGCGCGGACAAATATATGTCTCTGGTTGAGAGGGTCGATTTTGCACAAAGTCGCAGGGCAGATCTTTTCATTTCGCTTCATGCGGACAAGCATAAAAACAACAAAGTACGTGGCGCCGCCGTTTATACCTTGTCCGAAAAATCGTCGGACGCGGAAACCGAGGCATTGGCGGCGCGCGAAAATGAGGTAGACGCCTTATTTGATGTTAGCAATTCGGAATATTATGAAGACGATGTGCGTAAGATATTGATCTCTCTCGTCCAACGTACAACCATGACTTGCTCTGCTAGATTCGCTGCGGAGCTAATCCCGGAACTGAAGAAATCCACTAAATTACTTGGCCGCACTCACCGTTTTGCCGGATTTAGGGTCCTTAAAGCGCCCGATGTTCCTTCGGTATTGTTGGAAATGGGTTATATGTCGAACGGTCAGGACCGTGAGATGCTGATGTCTGAAGAACGGCGGTATGCATTGATGCAGCGTGTTGCTCAGGCAATCGACGACTATTTTCTACACCACACGACCTGCTCGCGGGAGTCATAAACACGCCACAATTTTTATTAATGCTCTTCCGTGCCCCAGCCCTTTTTTACGAAAACTGGGCCAGGACCGCTAAACGAGTAGGCCAACAGCGCGCATGAAATATCTATTTTATTCGTTGGGAGGGCTTATCCTCGCGGCAATCATCATCGTTGCCGGAGTAGTCTATCTATTTTATCACTACGGCCAAGACCTGCCGGACCACCGGCAATTAGCCGCCTATGAACCTGATACCATGACGCGGGTCCATGCAAGCGACGGTCGGCTGATCGCAGAATATGCCAGTGAAAAACGCGTCTTTGTCCCGATCAATGTGATGCCCAAATTTGTCGTCGACGCATTTCTTTCGGCCGAAGATAAGAACTTCTATGATCATTTTGGTCTTGACCCGATCAGTGTCGCCGGTGCCCTGATACAAAATATTGGAAATTTTACCTCAGACAAGAAATTGGTTGGCGCCTCAACAATCACTCAGCAAGTCGCGAAGAATTTTTTGTTGACCAACGAGGCCTCGATGGAGCGCAAGTTTAAGGAGGCGATCCTCGCCATCCGTATCGAGGACACCTTAACCAAAGATAGGATCCTAGAACTCTATCTCAATGAAATTTATCTTGGATATCGCTCTTACGGCGTGGCCGCAGCAGCGCTTAACTATTTCAACAAATCACTTGACGATCTGACACTGGCTGAAGCGGCCTATATTGCGGCGCTGCCCAAGGCACCGAATAATTATCATCCGATCAAAAGATACGAAGCCGCCGTCAATCGGCGCAATTGGGTGCTGGAGCAGATGTTGGCAAATGGTAAGGTCACGCAGAAACAGTCAAGTACTGCCATGCTTGACCCGCTGCGCATCAGCCAACGCGACGCCGAGGAATTCATCAAGGCGGATTATTTCACCGAGGAGGTGCGTCGTTGGCTGTTCAACAAGTTTGGCGAGAGCGAACTTTATGGTGGCGGTCTTTCGGTTCGTACGACGCTCGACCCACAATTTCAAAGCCATGCCGAAAAAGCGTTGCGCGACGGCTTGATCTCCTATGACCGTCGACATGGTTGGCGCGGCCCACTCGCCAATATAGGTCCCAAGTCGGAAGGGTGGCGTGAGCGCTTTGCCGCCCTGGAACTCAAATTGCCCCGGGTGCCATGGCGCCTTGCGTTGATACGTGAGGTGACGTCGATGGCTGCACGTTTTATTTTCGAAGACGGTATCGAGGGGAAGCTTGCACTTGCGGATCTGGTGTGGGCGCGCGGAACGCGAAAGGGTCAAAAACTCGGTCCAAAGATCACCCACCCCAATCAGGTGCTGATTCCGGGTGATGTTATTTATGTCGAAGCTGTCGCGGCGAGGAATTCCCGCCCCGAGGCGGGTTTTGCGCTTAGGCAAATTCCTGAGGCGAGCGGTGCATTAGTCGCGCTTGATCCCCATAACGGCCGCGTTCTGGCGCTTGCCGGTGGGTTTGATTTTACCCTTAGCCAGTTCAGTCGAGCAACCCAAGCCAACCGACAGCCGGGCTCGGCGTTTAAGCCCTTCGTCTATCTCGCCGCACTCGATAATGGCTTCACACCGGCTTCGATCGTGCTGGATGCTCCCTATGTGGTTGATCAGGGAGAAGGGCTCGGCAAGTGGAAACCTGAGAACTATACGCAGAAGTTCTATGGTCCCAGCACGCTCCGCCTTGGTCTGGAAAAATCTCGTAATTTGATGACCGTTCGCATCGCCGAGCGACTCGGTATGGATAAGATCGCGGAGTATGCCAAGCGTTTCGACGTTCACCCCAATTTACCGCTACTGCCCTCCATGGCCCTCGGCGCCGGTGAGACCACGGTGCTAAAGCTGACGTCGGCGTACGCGATGCTGGTCAATGGTGGGCGGCGAATCACCTCCTCTTTCGTGGAGCGCATCCAGGATCGCCATGGCCGCACCATATATGCTCGGGACGTTCGGCACTGCGACGAGTGCGGCAGCATATCCTGGGACGGTCAGGCGCCGCCAGAGCTGCCTGAAAAACGCGAACAAGTGGCCAATCCGACGAGCGCATTTCAGGTAGTCTCTATGCTGGAGGGCGTGGTGCTACGCGGCACTGGTCGTTCAATCAAGGAGCTCGGCATCCCGATCGGCGGCAAGACCGGTACTACTAACGCATTCCGTGACGCTTGGTTTGTTGGATTCACGCCCGATCTCGCGGTGGGCGTCTATGTTGGCTTCGATAAGCCTAAAAGCCTTGGTCGGCGTGAATCAGGTGGCAAGGTGGCGGCACCGATATTCCGCGAATTCATGCGCGGCGCCTTAGCCGAGACGCCGGCAGTGCCGTTTCGCGTCCCTGATGGCATTCGGTTCGTTCGAGTCGATGGCCAGACGGGACTCGCGGCGCAGCCAGGAGATCAGAACATCGTCGTCGAAGCCTTCCGCATCGGTACCGAGCCGGCCCGATCCAGCCGTAAGGTTAACCGCAAGAGTGCGGGAGATGAAAAGTCGGTTTTAACCGAAGGATCCGGTGGTTTATACTAAGACACCCGGGCCACCCACGGCATATCTGTTGCAAATTCCTAACGAGCTCTCATCATGCGCGGCGATATTCTTTCCCTGGCAGATAAGATCAAGCAGTCCATGGTTCTGCTAAGGAGGCATCTTTGACCTCGACAAAGCAGTTAAAGACCTCGAAGAGTTGAACGTGCGCGCCGAAGATCCAGATTTGTGGAGCAATCAAGAGGCTGCCCAGACGTTGATGCGCGAGCGCAATCGACTCGATCATGCGATTGCACGCTATCACGATATCGACAGTGAGCTAGACGACGCCCTGGCGCTTGCCGAACTTGCTGATGAAGAGAAGGACGAGGAGGCGTTCGCCGAGGCCAAGTCAGCTCTGCGCGAGTTGCAAATTTGCGCCAAGCGTCTTGAACTTGAAAGCCTCCTGTCTGGCGAGGCGGACGGCAATAATTGTTTCCTCGAGATTCATGCTGGGGCCGGAGGGACCGAATCTCAGGATTGGGCAGAGATGCTGCTTCGTATGTATGCGCGCTGGGCCAGCGCCAAGGGCCACAAGTTGGAGTGGATCGAGGAAAGTGCGGGCGAGGAGGCTGGAATTAAATCAGCGACAGTCAAGATCACCGGTGCTATGGCCTATGGCTGGCTCAAGACTGAAAGTGGCGTACATCGCTTGGTACGCATCTCGCCTTTTGATTCGAACGCCCGGCGCCATACAAGCTTTGCTTCCGTATGGGTTTTTCCAGTGGTCGACGATAACATCAATATCGAGATTGAGGAGAAGGATCTGCGAATTGATACCTACCGCGCTTCGGGCGCTGGAGGTCAGCATGTCAACCGCACCGATAGCGCCGTTCGCATCACCCATCAGCCAAGCAGTATTGTCGTGCAGTGCCAAGCCGAGCGCTCGCAGCACCGCAACCGCGCCGCTGCTATGGACATGCTGCGCGCACGCCTCTATGAGGCCGAGTTACAACGTCGCGAGGAGGAGTCTCATGCCCTCAACGCACAGAAATCAGATATCGGCTGGGGTCATCAGATCCGATCCTATGTATTGCAACCCTACCAATTGGTTAAAGACCTGCGCACCAATATCGAAAATACTAATCCGGACGATGTGCTCAACGGCAACCTAGACAAATTCTTGGCTGCCTCGCTCTCACATCGTATTGGCGTTATAGGTGATGAGTCACAGGAATCTGCGGAGGGGGAATAGCTATTGCGCGTAGAGCTCCGTCGGCATGCCGGCAGCGCGGCGGGCCGCTACGTTGAAAGGGGGCTTGAGTTCAGCGCGGTAATGCTTTGCAACCAGGGTACGCCAAGTTGCCGCTTCGGGCAGGTCGCGGGCGCGGCAAAGATGGGCGAACCAGCGGCGACCCGCCGCGACATGAGCTATTTCCTCATTGAGGATGATCTCCAATATATTCGCGCTTTCATTGTCGCCGGCGCGTCGCAGACGGGAGATCATTGCTGGCGTTACATCGAGGCCGCGTGCTTCCAACACCATGGGTACAACGGCTAGGCGGGCGAGGGGGTCTAGCGCCGTTTCTGCTGCCGCCTGCCACAAACCATCATGCGCCGACAGATCGCCATACGCCACGCCCAATTCGGCGAGGCGCGCTTCGAGTAGGGTGAAGTGCCGCGCTTCGTCATCTGCGACGCTAACCCAATCGTCGAAAAATTCCGTTGGCCAATCGAACACGGCGCCGAAACGGCCGATCAAATCCCAGGCGAGATTGATGGCGTTAAGCTCGATATGGGCAATGGCATGGAGAAGAGCGATACGCCCGCGTAAGCCCCCAGACCGGCGACGCGGCAGGTGACGCGGTGTAAGCAGGAGGGGTGCGGCCGGAAGGGCTGGACTTACGGGCATAACAATGGCGGCATCGGTCGGCGACAGCTTCCCGCCACGCCACAATGCCAAAGCCTTATGGCTGAGCGCGACCTTCTCGTCGGGCAAAGGTTCTAGTAGGACAGCGCGAGCCGCTGCCGAAAGGCTAGAGAGCGTCAAGAGCATCCATGACCGCTTCGACATGGCCGTTTACCTTGACCTTGCGCCATACTTTGGCAACCTTGCCGTTCTTGTCGATGAGGAAGGTCGAACGCTCGATACCCATATAAGTACGGCCGTAGTTCTTCTTCTCTTTCCACACGCCGTAAGCCTCGCAAATCATTCCGTCCTCATCAGAAACGAGGGTGAAAGGTAAATCGTATTTGGCTTTAAATTTATCGTGCCGGGAGACCGGGTCCTTGGAGATGCCGACGACCTCAGTACCTTTGCCGGTGATATCGCCATAAACCTCAGCGAAGCCGCAAGATTCCTTTGTACATCCTGGTGTATCATCCTTGGGATAAAAATATAGCACCACATGCTTGCCCTTGAGGGATGATAGTTCCAGGCTTCCGCCCCCATCCGTCGCGGCTTCGAAATTTGGCGCTTTGGCGCCTTCGGTCACTTCCTTGCTCACAGTCACTCCTTTCTCGCGGCATCCGCCGGCTGTTGCACATAACGATGATAACAGGCGCGCACCAGCTCCTGAGTTTGAAGCAGCTTGGCCCGCACCTCGTTGAAATTCCCTACTTCCGCCGATTTTGCAAGTGCTTCACGAAGGCCCGTGGGATACAGGGTTTCATCGCGGCTGGTGCCCACCGTCAGGCGAAGTAAAGCCTGGAGACGTCGTAGTAGATGGGTCGCCGCTTTCAATCCCGCAGCGTCTTCCTCGGGCAAGACGCCGGTTTCGGCGAGGCGATCATAAACGAGTCCTGTCTGCTGCGAGAGAATTTCGGGATGACATGCCGCTTCACGCAATTCTAAATATTGGGCAATGAACTCTATATCGAGCAATCCGCCCCTAACATGCTTAAGTTTCCATAAGTTTTTCGTTCTGCGCTTCTTGTCTATCCTGAGGCGCATGCTCGCCACGTCGCGTACCAGGGTGGCATCATCGCGCGGCTTAGCAAGTACCGCGCGGATCGTAGTGGCGACAAACTCGCCGAGCACTGGGCTGCCGGCGATCACCCTGGCGCGGGTCAGGGCCATATGTTCCCAGGTCCAAGCGGCATGGTTCTGATATTCAGCGAAGCCTGTCGCTTCCGAGGCGAGCGGTGACGAGTGGCCGGAAGGCCGCAGACGCGCGTCGATTTCGTAGAGTTTGCCTTCCGGTGTAAGTGCGCTCAATGCCGTCACCAGGCGCTGACTCAGTCGCCCGTAATATTGGCTGAGTGGCAGCTGGCGTAGACCGTCTGAATGCGAGTCCTTTGCCTCGTCGCCGCGATAGATGAAAATGAGATCGAGATCGGAGGAGAAGGTCATTTCCTGACCACCGATCTTGCCCATGCCAAGGATGACGAATTCTCCACCCGGCACGATGCCATGGCTACGCTGGAATTCGGTCTCGACGTAGGGCAGCAATCCTTGCAGCGTAGCGTCAGCGACGGCACTCAGAACCGTGCCAGCATCCTCTCCACTGATCATGCCGCGCAGGAGCTGCATGCCTATCTGAAATTCGCGATCATGAGTCCAGCGCCGGGCGGAATCCAGGGTATCCTGGAAATCGCCCACCGCCGCGAGACTCTCGTCCAGGTTTTTGCGCAGCTCTACGACCGTCCCCATTGGCTCGTAGAACCGTCCGGTAAGCACACTATCCAAGAGGGTTGGGTGGCGGCTTAAATGCTCCGCCAAGCTAGGCGCACTGCCCATGATTTCGGCCAGGAAATTGAGTAATCCCGGGCGGGCGTAGAACATCGAGAATAACTGTACGCCGGCAGGGAGATTAGTAAGAAACTCATCAAAATGGCGGAACGCTGCATCAGGATTCACGGTTTGCGATAAAGCGCCAAGCAGACCGGGCATTAGCTCGGTCAAAAGCTCCCGCGCTCGGGTACTGCGGGTTGCGCGGATACGACCGTGATGCCAACCTCGCACCGTAGTTGATATCGCCTTTCCATCACTGAAGCCGAGATCCTTCAGCGTCGACAGAGTATCCGGATCGTCCTCGGTACCGGTGAAGACAAGATTTCCCTCGGAGCTTCCGAGCTCCGGAGAATCCTCGAACAGAGCGGCGTAATGACTCTCTACGCGGGAGAGATGGCGCTTCACATCACGCGCTAACTCTGCCGCCGAACGGTTGCCCATGAAGCAGGCGATGGCGGCAAGATCGGCTTCTTCTTTGGGAAGAAGATGTGTCTGCTCGTCTGCGACCATTTGCAAGCGGTGCTCTAGGCGGCGCAAATAGCCATAGGCGGTTATTAGATCGTCGACCGCGCCACTATCGGCATGACCGGCCTCAGCGAGGGCGTAGAGCGCGACGCAGGTGCCACCGATACGCAACGCCGGCTCCTTGCCGCCCCAGATCAATTGCTGGGTTTGAGCGTAGAATTCAATTTCTCGAATACCGCCGCGGCCGACTTTGATGTCGTGCCCGGCGACGGCTATTTCGTGATGGCCTTTATGGGCATTGATCTGTCGCTTGATGGAATGGATGTCCTCGATCGCGGCGAAGTCGAGATATTTTCGCCATACGAATGGCACTAGGCGATTGAGGAACTGTTTACCGACCGTCAGGTCGCCTGCCACCGGACGCGCCTTGATCATTGCCGCGCGTTCCCAGTTTTGGCCAAGGCTTTCGTAATAATGCTCCGCCGCCGCAGTGGAAACGGCTAGCGGCGTTGCCCCCGGGTCTGGTCGCAGACGCATGTCAGTGCGGAAGACGTAGCCATCTGCTGTGCGCTCGGCAAGGATCGATACCAATTCCCGCACCATTCGGTGGAGGCCTTGTTGAGGCCCGTCATCACCAGCATAGTTAATCTTTTCGCCATCAAATAAAACCATAAGGTCAATATCGCTGGAATAATTCAGCTCGTTGGCGCCGAGCTTACCCATACCTAGAACGACCACGCCGGAATCTCTCTCCGGGTTCTCGGCATCTTTCAATATCAATTGCCGAGATTTCGCTGCATGGTAGAGGAGAAAATTTAACGCGATGGATATTGAGATTTCGGCAAAGCGAGATAATCCTTCGCAGACTTTTTCTAATGGCCAGGCACCAGTGATATCCGCCATGGCAATAGTAAGAGCGGCAACTCGCTTCGCAGTCCGCAACTCGGACATGACCTCGGCCTTGCTTCCCTGCCAAATTCGTGTTTTGGACGACGCGGCCAGTTGCTCTTCAAATGTTCTATCAAAACCATTATTAAACGCGTTCCAAAGAACGACCGGATGGTTTCGAAGCGCCTGCGACAGAAACGGACTGTTGCCGAAGATCGCATTCAAAAACTTTTGTCCATCCTCTCGCGCGGCAAGATCGGACATAAAATCAGCTAGCTCAGGCTCCGCTGTTTCTCTTGCGCCAGCCGCCTGACACCACATATCTAATTCGCGAAGTGCGCGCTCCGGCTCAGCGGGCTTCGGCAAAGCGCCGTTATCTGTTAAGAAAGATAAACTCGGCATTTATCTATAAGCAGGTTGATTGTTCTCGCGCGCGATCCTTGGGTGCAACCTGCGCTACATCATGGGTTGGGTCAAGATTCCGGCGTCCGGCCGGCAAATAGCCGCATATGCATAAGACGTTAAAATACATTATCCACATCGCGGCGGCGATTTTTGGAAGTTTAGCAATTATTTTCGCCGTCGCCTCTTGGCGTCTGTCAAGCGGACCGATCTCGATCGCTTTTCTCTCGCCGTATCTTGAAGAGGCTTTCGAATCGGGAGACTTAAGCTACCGTCTGGAATTCGAGGATACGATACTCACATGGGCGGGCTGGAACCAAACTCTTGATATTTTAATTACCGACGCCCGTGCTATCGGGCCCAACGGCAGCACCCTCGCCACAGTGCCGGAAATATCCCTTGGACTCAGCGCTTTCGATTTGCTGAGTGGCACTGTCAAACCAACAAGCATTAAACTCCTGCGCCCCAGTGTCTATCTCGCACGCAACCAGCAGGGTCGTCTTGAATTCGCCTTCGGTGCAGAACTTAATGAGCCCGATGAGGCGGTCAATGCGACAATCGCGGGTTTTCTCGTAGCTCATGGAAATGATCATTTTCTCAATGAGTTAAAGCGCATTAGCATTCTAGGGGCGACGCTCGACGTAGATGATGAGTTGCTTGGTCTATCGTGGCGCTCGTCGGACGCAGATCTGATATTTGAACTTAGTGATCAGCGGATTGATGGAGACCTGCTAGCCAATGTCGAAGTCGGCGAGGCATTATTCAAGGTGGTGGCCTCAACCGCGTTCGATCGCGGCGGAGGCAAAGTAGAGACGAGGTTGCGTATTGGCGAGTTGGTACCTGCGCAGCTTTCCGGTCTCTCGCCAAGTTTTGCCGCCTTCGTGGGGATGGATCTTCCCTTGTCCGGTGATCTGCAATTCACACTGGATCGCGATGGAAAATTAGCGGAGACCATAAGTTTTGACCTCTCGGGCGGAGCCGGACGGCTCGACATGCCAGAATTAATTCCAACACCCACGACTATCACCATGCTTAAAATTCGGGGAGAAGCGGATGCTGATTTTGGGGTTATCAAATTCGAAGAACTCGCTGTTGAAACCGGCGGACCTACTATCACCTATCGCGGACGCTTCGCGGGATCGCTGGAAGACCCTGGCATTCACGGCACTTTCGGGTTCAGGGAGATGCCATTCAAAAAACTAAAGAATTACTGGCCAGAATCTATCATGCCCAATCTGCGGCTATGGATCTTGGAAAATATGCTCGATGGGGTGATTACGAGTTTCACCGCTGAGATTGATGTAAAGCCAGGCGAGATGGAATTGGTTAAGAAAGGCCAACGCCCAGACGCACTAAAGGTTGTCTATGAGTTCCGCGATGCAACGGTGAATTATCTCGAGGGACAGCCTTATGCGTTCGGCGTCGATGGAGAAGGCCATGTCGACGGTGGCAATATGACTCTCCATGTTCGCGATGGAACCATCGAAGAGATGTATGCCTCGACAGGCATCGCTACCGTGACGGATTTGATGCTTGATTCGGCCATGATAACGATTATTGGCCATGTTGAGGGTCCGGTGAAAAACGTCGTGAGCCTTGTCGACAGATCGGGATTTGGATATCCAAGTGCTATGGACATGCGATCGGATCAGTTCAGTGGCCATGTGGTCGCTGAACTGGGAGTGCAAATTCCCTTTCGCAAAGACGTCCGGTTTGAAGAAGCGCAATTCGCCGCGGTCGCGCGCCTAACGGATCTGTCCGTGGACAATCTGGTCGGCGAGCGCAGTTTAACCAATGGCAATTTTCGTTTGGCCCTAGACGAATTCAATATGGAAGTCGTCGGTACGACTCTGATAGAGGGCATGCCCGCCAGCGTCCAATGGCTGGAGAATTACGCCACCGGTGCTCCCTATCGCAGCAGATACGAAATTTCAGCACTTCTCGACAGCGAAGCCCAGCAGCAATTTGGTTTTCAATTGGCCCCCTATGTAGAAGGTCCCTTCGACCTGCGTATGATTTATACAGCCTTTAATGATGGTACACAGCGTATCTCTGCAGCACTCGACGGACGCCAAGTCACGATGGATTTTCCAGAGTTGTTTTGGCAGAAGCCGGTAGGCGAAGAGGCCTCGATCCGACTTCTTGCGGAGCTTCAAGACAATCAAGATGTCGATGTCACGGATTTCGAGTTCATATCGAACGAGCTACGGGTTAAGGGCCGCGCGCGCATTAAACCGAAAACTGGTGAACTGATGGAAGCCGAGCTGCGACAAATTCTGTTTGGCGACAATGATGTTTCGGTAAGCTATCGGCGCGATGAAAACAACAACAATTTTTTGAAGGTCATCGGAAAAAGTCTTGATATACGGCCTTATATCGATCAGTTGTTGGATGCCGAGCAGGGCAATCTTCCGCCCTTCATACTCGAAACCCAAGTCGACCGTTTGATCACCCGAGCCGATCAGCAGATCACTTCGGCCCGGGCGCGCGTAGTCAATACCTCTGATCGGCTTGAATCGGCGGTACTTACCGGTACTCTGGTCACTGGCTCGGATTTCCGCCTCATCATCGAACCCGATGGCGCATCGCGCCGATTAACAGTTCGCTCTGACGATGCCGGCTCTGTCGCCCGGGCCTTCAACATTTATGACAATGCGATAGGCGGAAAATTGTTGATGGAAGCCGTCCTGCACGATGATGAGCCAGGATCGTCGGTCAGCGGCGAGGTGCGCATCAACGACTATCGTGTTATCAATGCACCCACTCTGGCGCAGCTTCTTGCGGTCGCTTCCTTCACGGGAATTTTTGATTCCTTGGAGGGCCAAGGTATTGCCTTCTCAACCTTTCATCTGCCGTTCTCTTTAGAGGATGGCATCGTTACCATCGTAAATGCTCAGACTGCCGGCAGCGCGATCGGCGTCAATGCTTCAGGCCTCGTAAATCTCGACAACCAAGAGATTGACGTGCAGGGCACTATTGCTCCGGCCTATGCGATTAACAGCATTCTCGGTAATATTCCTATAATCGGAGACTTTCTAGTCGGTGGGAAAGGAAAGGGCGTTTTCGCCGCAACCTATTCGATCACGGGCACGACGGAGGAACCAGAGATCTTCGTCAATCCACTCTCCGTACTGGCGCCTGGATTCTTACGCAATTTATTTTCGGTATTTGACGGAAAAGCCGCGGATACGGAAATCGAAATTGATTTACCCAGCCCCAAAATTGGGCAGTAGAGTTAAAGCGCTTTAGCTTCCTTATCTTCGTCGGGTTGCATAGCAAGGTCGAAGACTTGCAAAAACACTTCTGGGTCTTGAGCGCCGGAAACCGCATATTTACCATCAAATACGAAACAGGGAACGCCAGAGATGCCGAGACGCTTCGCTTCCCAGGCTTCTGCCTTCGTTTCCTCGGTACCCTGTTCGCTGGCGAGATAATCCCGGGCCTCGCTTTCCTTAAGCCCAGCAGCGCCAGAAGCCTCCACAAGAACATTGATTTCACCAATATCCTTGCCTTCCAAGAAATACGCCCGGAATAACGCTTCAATTATCTCGTCCTGGCAGCCCTGGGGGAATGACCAGGCGATCAGGCGGTGCGAAGCAATGGTATTGGGCACCCGTGTAATATCGTCGAACGCGAAGGAGATATTTTCTCTCTCTCCAGCGACGCGTATGGCGGTATAGATTTCGTCGGCGCGCTCATCTCCGCCGAATTTTTCGCGCATATAGGCTTTGCGGTCAAGACCCTCTGCCGGCATTTTCGGATTAAGTTCGAATGGTCGCCATTCAATCTCGGTTTTAACTTCCTGGCGTGCGGCGAGGGCTCTCTCAAAGCGTCGCTTGCCAATGTAACACCACGGACAAATTGTGTCCGATACGATCGTAACTTTCATACAGAGCAGTATACACCGGCTCGTAACCGTGCGCGAGCACACTCAACCAAATTTGATAGCGAATGCGACCTACGTTGCCGGCTATTCCGAGAGAGAAAAGTGGGGGCTGGGCGACGCTTTATGTGAAAATTTTGTACTCTGCGTATTCGATTTTATCCTCAAACATATTGCCGGGGCGATATGCGACGCCATCGCTATTGAATATTTAAAGATTAGGTTTCGATATTAGGACCATTCTGAGTGAACCATCTGGCGATTCCATATAAAATTGTTGCTCGACAAATGTACGGCCTGAGAAATAGCTCGACACTCCTTTATTTTTGCCTGCTGGGACCCCGTGCCTGTGGTGCTTGTGAGCCATGGCCACGCAGGATAAATATTCACCCACCGTTTGCTTTAGCACAGCACAGATCAGGAGGGCGCAGCCCGTGGCCCGCAAGAGCCGCTACGACATCGATCTAGGCCGTAATTTGGCCAATCACACGGCGTTGACGCCGCTCGATTTCTTGACTCGCGCGGCCCGCGTTCACCCAGAGCGCGTTGCAATCGTTCATGGTACCCGCAGACAATCCTACCTGGAAACCTACAATAGATGTCGTCGCCTTGCCTCAGCGCTCGCCACGCGTGGAATTGACGTTGGAGATACGGTCTCGCTGCTCGCGCCCAATATTCCTGCAACCCTTGAGGCTCATTTCGGTGTGCCAATGGCTGGCGCGGTGCTGAACGCCCTCAACATTCGTCTCGACGCACCATTGATCGGCAGACTACTTGACCATGCTGAGAGCAAACTGGTGATCGTTGACCGAGAGTTCACCCCTCTAATGAAAGATGCCATAGTAGCGTCTGGGAGAAGGCCCTACTTAGTTGTAGTCGACGATCCTGAGGCTGAGTCCGGAGATATCGATTTCGGCGACGAAACCTATGAGCAGTTCATTGCCGGTGGCAATCCGGACTATGCCTGGCGCCGGCCCGCGGATGAGTGGCAGGCAATCGCTCTCAACTACACCTCTGGCACCACGGGCAATCCCAAGGGCGTGGTCTATCATCACCGGGGCGCTTACCTGAATTCGCTGTCTAACGTGTTCGCTGGAGCGCTCAATACCCATAGCGTCTATCTTTGGACCCTGCCAATGTTTCACTGCAACGGTTGGACATATACCTGGGCCGTCACTGCAGTTGCCGGCACCCACATATGTTTGCGCCGTATCGAAACAGATCGCATATTTCGTATGATCGCGGAGGAGGGGGTAACTCACCTTGCTGGCGCACCTGTGGTGCTTAACATGATCGCCAACGCGTCGGCGGAAGATCGACGGAGCTTTCCCCAGCAGGTAGAGGTTTGCGTCGGTGGCGCTCCGCCACCCAGCTCTATTATTGCGGCAATGGAGGAAATGGACTTTCACGTGACCCACCTCTACGGCCTGACGGAGTGCTACGGTCCCTCGCTGATTGCCGAATGGCAGGACGATTGGTCGGACCTGCCTTTGGAGACGAGGACCGGCAAGATATCGCGCCAGGGCGTACCGACCCTGGCTGTTGCCGACGCCATGGTCGCCAATACGGAGACAGGCATGCCGGTGCCCGCGGATGGTGAAACTATGGGCGAGGTGTACTTGCGCGGCAATACGCTAATGAAGGGCTATCTCGCTAATCCGGAGGAAACGCAAAAAGTCTTCGCTGGAGGCTGGTTCCACACCGGCGATCTCGGGGTCATGCACAAAGACGGCTATGTCGAACTCAAGGACCGCTCCAAAGATGTGATAATTTCTGGTGGCGAGAATATCTCCAGTATCGAGGTGGAAAATGTACTCTACTACCATCCTAGCGTGCTAGAAGCCGCAGTCGTCGCCAAGAATGATGAAAAATGGGGAGAGACGCCCGTCGCTTTCGTTGATCTCAAGTCGACTGCTAGCGAGATAGACAGCGCAACTATCATCGAATTCTGTCGCGATCATCTGGCGCACTTCAAAGTGCCGAGTGCTGTTATTTTCGGGCCTCTACCCAAGACTGCCACTGGAAAGATTCAAAAATTCGTTCTGCGTGAGCGGGCGAACGCCTCCCACTAGCTCAAGGCTGACTCATCATGGATTTTACCCTATCACCAGAACTAGAAGATCTGCGCCAACGGACCGCCAAATTCGTCCACGAACATTGTACCCCACTCGAAGAACCGCGTTCGTCCTTCGACGAGCACGAAAATATTCCCCTTGATAAGCTAGAGACTCTGCGAAGCAAGGCTAAGGCAGCCAGTCTGTGGGCTCCGCAAATGCCCAAGGAGCTCGGCGGCATGGGCCTCAAAATGGCCGAGCAGGCGGTAATCTATGAAGAAGCTAACTATTCCATCTTTGGGCCGGCAGCGCTCAACTGTGCCGCACCCGACGACGGCAATATGCGCCTTCTCTGGATGGTCGGAACTGAGGCGCAGAAGGAAAAGTGGCTACAACCGGTCATCGACGGCAAAATACGCTCAGCTTTCGTTATGACTGAGCCCCAGCCCGGCAGCGGCTCGGATCCGGCAGGCATGATGCGCACCAAAGCGGAGAAGAAAGGAGACAAATGGGTGGTCCACGGCCACAAATGGTTTATCACGGGTGCAGGCGCATCAACCCATTTCATCCTTATCGCGCGGACCTCTGACGACCCGCGCAACGGTCTCAGTGCCTTTCTCTTCCACAAGGATCAGCCGGGCTGGGAACTGGTACGCAAGGTTCCGATCATGGGCCCAGAGGAGCATGGCGGGCATTGCGAACTCAAATTCGACGGCCTCGAAATACCTGAAGAGAACGTGCTAATGAATATAGGCGACGGGCTACGTGCGACGCAAATTCGTCTCGGCCCAGCGCGCCTAACACATTGCATGCGTTGGCTCGGCTTGTCGAAGCGCGCCATGTCAATTGCCGCAGACTACGTTAAGACACGCGAATCCTTCGGTGAGACGTTGGCCGAACACGAAGGCGTGCAATGGATGTTGGGCGAAGCAGCTATGAAAATCCACACCGGCAGGCTACTCACGATGTACGCCGCTTGGAAGCTCGATCAGGGCGATCGCGCGCGCAAAGAAGTCTCGATGGCAAAGGTACATGTGGAGGAGACGCTCAATCGGGTGGTAGATACTTGTATTCAACTCAATGGGGCACGCGGATACTCTAAAGATACACTCCTCGAATGGATGTACCGCTACGCCCGTCAGGCTAAACTGGTCGACGGCGCCTCGGAGGTTCACAAGATGGTCATGTCTCGCTTCTTCATCAAGGAAGGATCAGACTTCTGGAAGTGGGATTCGTGAAGCTAATCCTAAAACGGTATACGTAGCGACCAGGTGAAGTCTTTCGCATAAATGGTCGGTTAATTGGACTTCCGTATACCCACCGACCGAGGAGAGATGGCATGTCGCAATCCGACCAGCCACCAGACAGTGTGCCCGCACTCCGCGTGTTCGCGATGCCGAAGGATGCCAATGCCAATGGCGACGTATTTGGTGGCTGGGTAATGTCACAAATGGACCTTGCTGGCGCAGTGCCTGCAGTTGAGCGCGCCGGCGGTCGCATTGCTACGGTCGCGATCCACGCCATACGTTTTCATCAACCGATTGCCGTCGGCGACCTGGTGACCTGTTACGCGGCAATACTGAGCACTGGCACTACCTCAATCTCAGTCAAGGTCGAAACCTGGGCTAGGCGGCGCATCCCTGCGCATCAAGTTAAAGTCACGGAGGGCACCTTTGTCTACGTCGCGATCGACGAGACCGGCGTTAAGCGCGCGCTACCGCCCAGTGACTAGAGACTTTCCACCAGGGCAAAAATATGAATATTGTTTGCGTTCCTCTCGCCGTGCGAGGAGGTTGCGGCAGCGCTCTGGTTGTTAGGCAACGCAATCATGTCTGCGCTACACCAAATTTTTTCTCGCCACTTCTTCGGCAAAAAGGTTTGCGACTTAGGAGAGTAATGATCTGCGAGCATCTCATTAGCATCGTGGGGCGCAACAAACACAATGGTCACCTAATTGTGAGTGTATTTATTGAACTTGCGTATCAATTGATTTTCAATTTAAATTTTGGGACTTATAGCCGTGGATAAACGTAATTCAATGGCTTTAGCTGGGGGAAGTTGCCGGCGTGCATCTAGACACATTTAGATATTTGCAATGTGCAAAAATCCGAAATCGTCGACACTCAACATTTGCCCGGGATGAACCAACGTCGTAGAAGTCGCTTCTTCGACGATCAGCGGCCCTTTCAACTCGGCCCTGGGTGGCAGTTTGGCGCGCTCATAAACTTTCGCTTCATGGCGACCGTCGTCAGCAAAATCGACCATCCTGGCAGATTTCTCAGCTTCCGTCACCGAACGGCTATCGACTGACAATTTCTTGATTTCGGCCCGCGCCACATTAGCCGATGCGGTCAAGCGGAAGGTCACGAACTCCACCGGCGTGTCATCCAGGCGGAAGGTGTAAGTCTTTTCATGTGCATCGTGAAAGGCGGTTAAAATTTTCTCGACCGACCCGTACTCACTTTCCACGGGAACCGTAACGCTGTGCTCTTGGCCGAGGTACCGTAAATCAATGCGGCAGTCGAAAGTTATGTCCGCGTCCGACATGTGGACATCATTGCGAAAATATTCATGCGCTGCACCTTTCAGACCGGCAAACAGGTCTCGAATATCGTCAACGCTAATATCGTCAGAGCGCCGCAGGGCGGTCTGCATAAAATCTCGCCGGGGCTCCGTCGCTAACATTCCCCAAGCAGAAAATAAACCTGGATAAAGCGGCACAACGATCTCCTTGACTCCAAGGTCGCGACCGAGCGGCGCGCCGTGCATAGCCCCGCCGCCGCCTCCAACCACAAGGACGAAATCGCGCGGATCGTGCCCCCGCTGAATCGATACCAGCTTAAGCGCGTTAATCATATTGGCTTCCACGGTGCGGATTACCGAGACGGCGGCTTCCTCGACACTGACATCGAGGCCGTCCGCTACCTTCTGCATAGCCTTACGCGCCTGGCCCTCATCCAGGTCGAATTGCCCGCCAGCGAAATAATTCGGATTAATCACCCCGGTGATTAATTTGGCGTCGGTCACAGTGGGTTCACTGCTGCCCCGCCCATAGCAGGCTGGACCAGGATCGGCACCGGCCGAGACTGGTCCTACTTTGAGCAGTCCCGCCTTATCGAACCATGCGACCGAGCCGCCACCTGCACCAATCTCGACAATATCGACCACTGGCACGCGTAGCGGATAGCCGAACTGAGTGCGGCTATATTCTAGGCGGTATTCAGTAGTAACCTTGGGCTTGTTGTCCTCGATGGTGGTGCATTTCGCCGTCGTACCGCCGATATCGAGATAGATCACGCGATCCTCGTCGCATAGTTCGCCAACTATGGCTGCGCCGTTGCAGCCCGCGGCCGGTCCAGATTCCATAAGCGTAATCGGGTGCTCCTTGGCCCAGGCAAAGCTGGTGGTGCCGCCATTCGATTGCATCGCTGCGTAGGGGCAGTGGATGCCTGCGCCACCCAACGCCTGTTCGAGCCGTCCGAAATAAGTCTGCACAATAGGCTGCACATAGGCATTCAGCACCGCCGTGTTGGCGCGCTCATATTCGCGCCATTCGCGGGTAATCTCGTGACTTGCTGTAACTGAGACCCCCGCTAATTTCTCGCGCAGATAGGCGGCGGTTTGGGCTTCATGCTCGGGCGCAACATAGCTGTGCAAAAATTGAATGGCGACCGCCTCAACGCCTTCTTCACGACAACGTTCGACGATAGGTTCAAGATCGGTGATTTCCAATGGCACCAATACTTCACCTTGCGGGTCCACCCGTTCGCGCACCTCAAACCGAAGTAGACGTGACACCAGCGGGGATTCCTTCTCGAAACGCAGATTATAAAGGTCCGGTCTGTTTCCACGCTGTATCTCCAATACATCTCGGAAACCGCCTGTAGTGACCAGAGCGGTGCGGGCTCCTGTACGCTCAGTGATAGCGTTGATTACAGTCGTCCCACCATGAACAAAGAAATTGACTTCATCAGAGGCAAGACCCGACAGCGAAATGGTGTCGACCACACCCTGAGTCAGATCGGCTGGTGTGGTTAGGGATTTAGCCGTTTTGAGCGCGCCGCTCGTCTCGTCGAAATAAACTAAATCAGTAAAGGTTCCGCCAATATCGGACGCCATGCGGCCCATGGCTCAGTCTCCCGACCGAATACGCAATTGTGCCGTTGATTGCGCATCCACACTCTTTCCGTCCGCAGCGATAATTACGCCATAATCCTCGCGGGCTGCCTCAGCACTGATATATTCGGCTCGCACTTCCGCCAACACCTCCTCCGCTGGGCGTTCAAACGGATCTCCATGACCGCCCCCGCCGCCAGTGAACATGCGGATCACGTCGCCACGCTCCATAATCGTGGTTGGTGCTCGTGCCGCACGCCGTTTTTTGTTACCAACATAAAGCTCAAAATAATTGCAAGAGCCCTTATTGCCGCCTTCGCTCGACCATGGCTGTTCGATCGAACGGCCATAGCTTGCAGAGAGCACCGTGCCACCAGCGAGAATTTCATATTCGCGGATCGAGCCATAGCCGCCGCGATAGCGCCCAGCTCCGACGCCGCCGGACGTATTGAGAGCATATTGATTTACTCGAACCGGGAACTTTGCTTCCAAGAGCTCGATAGAATAATTGAATGTGTCGCCATTGGTGATAGCGCTAGTGACACAATTGCCGTCACGCTCGTCTGTCGCGCCCCAGCCGACCATGCCCGGCTCAATCATCACCCACGGCTCGCCACGGTCACGGTCGATGCCGCCCAGCACGGTGACACAGAGGCTGTTGGCACTGCCCATACTGACCCGCTTGGGCGCGATGGGGGCGAGTGCTTTCCAAGCTAGCTCAGAGGCATGTGCGGTGCCCTCGTAATACCACCCGACTGGAGCCGGCTTGTTCGCCGTGAACATGGTTCCGTCGGGAGCGACTACTTTGAGTGGGCGGAACCAACCTTCATTGGACGGCGATTGCGGATCAACCACTGCCTTGAATACCGTTTTGACGGCGGAAACAAGCGCCGAGCGGGAGCAATTTATGGGTCCCTGGACTTGTGGGCTGGAGCCGGTGAAATCGAAGGTAACCTCGTCTCCTTCGATACGGACTTTCACCATGACTGGAAAACGGTCCTCGGTGATGCCGTCGCCATCAACCCAATCCTCAGCATAGTAGACTCCGTCCGGTAGCGCCTCCACCGCGGCCCGGCTAACGTTTTCGCTGGTCTCAAGAATATGTCGGAAGGTCTCACGCACCCCTTGTTCGCCATATTTCTCGCACAGTTCCAGGCAACGGTTTTCGGCAATTCGCACCGAGGCCAGGGCGGCGTTCAAATCGCCGAGTGCCATTTTGGGGATGCGCACATTATGTGCGATCATTTCAAATATTCCTTCCTGGCGCTCGCCGGACTTATAAATATGTATCCCGGGGAAGCAAATACCCTCTTGAAAAATCTCTGTCGAATCCGCGGGCAGAGAGCCAGGTGCCTTGCCACCAATATCGGTCCAATGGGAAATTGTGATGGCAAAAGCAAACAACTTACCGCTGACAAAAATCGGCTTAATCACGCCGACATCGTTGTAATGGGTACCCCCTTCGTAGGGGTTATTAAGCATGTAGATATCGCCCGGCTCGATGTGGTCTCGAAACTTTTCGAGGATGATGTTGATCTGGATCGAGAAAGTTCCGGTGAAGACTGTGATGCCGTTAGTTTGGGAGACGAGCTGGCCCTCAGGATCGCAAAAGCCACACGCAAAATCGAGCACCTCATAAATAACTGGGCTCATGCTACTTCGCTTGACCACGACACCCATCTCGTCCGCCACGGCGAGCATTTTGCCGCGGATAATTTCACGCGTGACGACGTCAGTCTCAAAATTTTCCATGGCGTTTCCCTCCCTCATGGAAGTGAATTATTTCAGGCGGCCCGTGGTGGGGTCAACGCTCAACCGTACGGGTCAGACGGTCACCACGATCTTGCCACATTGGCTGTTCGATTCCATGTAGCGGTGGGCGGCGACGATTTCTTCCAGTGGGAAGATACGGTCGATTTCCGGCTTGAGCGCGCCTGTTTCGATACCAGTGACAATGCTTTGCCGTGCACGCTCCAAGCGCACCGGCTCGCGCACATAATCGAGCACCTGATAGCCGGTGACGGTGAGAGATTTGGCCAACATCGGCATCAACGGATAGACAGTCTCACCAGAATGAAGGGCTCCATATTCAAAGATCGTGCCGTAAGGCGCAGCGGCGGCGGCAAGTTCAGCCAGCATTGGCCCAGCGACCGGATCGAAGATGATCCGAGCGCCCTCTCCGCTGGTAATCTCCATAACACGGCTAGAGAGGTTCTCCTCCTCGCTGGCGACCACGTGGTCAGCGCCATGATCGAGAAGTGCAGCTTTCTTTGCCGAACCACGCGTCGAGGCAATGACACGCGCGCCACAGGCCTTGGCGGTTTGTATTGCGGCGATGCCAACGCTGCTACTTGCCGCCGTGATCACCACGGTATCTGCAGAGTCTAGGCTGCCATAATCTGCGAGTGCTCCATAGGCAGTGAGATATTGCATCCAGAGAGCCGCGCCCTCTATGGGTGACAGCGCTGTAGGATAGGCAAGCACGATTTCTGCCGGTACCGTCGCGCTCTCGCCATAAACTCCATGGCGGGTCTGTGACAGAGCGAAGGAGGGAACGGTAGCGACGCGCATGCCAACATTTAGGCTGTTGACGCCAGGCCCAATCGATTCGATAACGCCGGCCGCCTCATAGCCGATGCGCGAGGGAAACTCGGGTTGCTCATGATAAATACCTTGGCGCAGCATCACCTCCGCCCGATTGAGACCAATGGCCTCAATCTTGAGGCGTACCTCGCCAGAGCCGGGTGCGTTATCTGCCAGCTCTTCGAGGCGCAATACCTCGGGCCCGCCGGTTTCATAAAATCTTACGATCCGCGCCATGCTATCTCTCCATGAATTGCTCCAGCTTTAGAGAACATCTAAATTATCGGGTCAAGTTTGCAGATCTGCAGACAAAAACTCAAACTTTGGAGGAGCTCCGTTTATGGCAGCCATCCCCTCGGCGCTTGAGATTACCCAGGACATAGTTCGCATGGACACGCGCAACCCCCCGGGCCGCGAGATAGAATGCGCGACCTATCTCGGCGACCTGCTCAGCGGAGCTGGAATCGAGGTAAACTATTATGAGTTCGCCAAGGACCGCACCAGCCTGGTGGCGCAACTCAAGGGCAAAGGTGATAAGCCACCGATTTGCTTCGGTGGCCATATCGACGTGGTACCACTCGGCACGAGAGAGTGGACCGTCGACCCCTTCGGCGCGGAAATCAAAGACGGCAAACTTTATGGCCGTGGCACCACCGACATGAAAGCAGGCATCGCCGCGTTCGTCCACACCGCGCTCACGTTGGCCCAAGACGGCCGAAAAGGCGAGGCCGACATGATGATGGCAATCTGCGCCGGAGAAGAGACGGGTTGTGAGGGCTCTTTCCACCTCGAAGAAATAGGTGCCCTCGGCGAAGCGGGCTGCGTTGTAATTTGCGAGCCAACCTCCAACTATCCCATGGTTGGCCATAAGGGTGCTCTATGGTTGCGCGTAGAAACAAAAGGCAAGACCTCGCACGGATCAATGCCGGAACAGGGCGACAATGCGATCTACAAGGCTGCGCGCTCGGTTAGTAAGTTGGAGGATTTCGATTTCAACATTGCACCCCATGAGCTGCTTGGCAAATCGACCCTAAATGTCGGCATGTTCAACGGCGGGCTCAATCTCAATTCAGTGCCTGACCATTCGGAATTTACCGTTGATATTCGCACTCTACCGGAGCAGGATCGCGAGAAAGTGCTCGACGGCATCAAGAGCTATCTTGGCACAGATAACAAAGTCGAAAGCCTGGTCAATGTAGGCGGCGTGCATACCTCGCACGAAGACCCATGGATTCAAGACGTCTATAAAGTAATGGAGGCATTGCTCGGCGAGCCGATGGAACCCCGCGGCGCGCCCTACTTCACTGACGCCGCCGCGATAAAGCCGGCCTGTGGCCATCCGCCCACTATCATACTTGGACCCGGCGAGATGAAGATGGCGCATCAAACAGACGAATATTGCCCACTAGACCATATTGACCAGGCCGTCGAGATCTACGAGATCCTGGCCCGTCGCTGGTGCGGGCTCTAGAGGGGTATTAGCTTAGAAATATCACTATCTAGATGGAGGTATTCGATATGAAGATTATGGATCATTAACCCGAAATCCTCGCAGGAAATGACCGATGCCGATGCCGTCGCTGCACGCTCATCGGCCCAAGCGAGCACGAAGATTGTTGCGGTAACGCCGGAATATGCTCCGGCCTTGATCGAATCCTTCTATGACGAATACCTTTGCGTGCCCGGCATCCTCAACGAGATCCGCAAGGGCGATCGGCAGGACTTTGACGCTTAAATCATTGCCTGTTACGGCGACCCGGGCCTTCATGCCGCACGCGAAATGACGAACAAGCCGGTAAATTGGCATAGCGGAGGCATCGCTATATTTTGCTTGCCAGCTAGCAGCCAAGGTATCGATAGTCACCATCATTCCGCGTTTCCGCGTGCCAGTCGAGGATATGGTGGCGGGCTACGGTCTCAGGCACAAAGTATCCGTGCGCACCACGCCGGTCTATGTGCTCGACGTTGAGACCGATTACGAGGGTTCGATGGAGAAGTTGCGCCAGGAATGTTATCGTGCACGCGACGAAGATGAGGCGGAAGCGATCTGTCTCGGCTGCGCCGGCTTCGCCGAATTTGCAGACGGTCTTGAGGCTGAACTCAGCATCCCAGTGCTCGATGACGTAGTCTGCGCCACAAAGATGGCCGAGAGCATTATCGATATGGGCCGCAAGACGAGTAAATTCAAAACCTATAAATTTCCCGACCGCTAGGCCATTACCGGTATTATGGCGACGTTTGGAAACGAAACGCCAGCGAGCGATGTCGCCGCAGAGTAGGGAAAATATCGGTGAAAACCATCCGGGTTAGCCGCACGGAGATGGAAAAGCGCATCTCCCGCCATGCCGAGTTAGAACCCCTGCCAGTGCAGAAGGAAAGCGTAATTCCGCTGGCGGCACGGGACCTGATCTATTCGCGCCAATTGCTTTCGGTGATCGGACTCGACGACGGTTCGGAAACGCCGATTAATGTTAGCGCACCTATCAATGGGGCGGCCGGGATTAACCATGACCCTCGCAGTCTGCCCGCACGGACAGGGCCCTTCGCTACACGCCCATCAACAAACCTATGAGACCTTCACGGTGCTTCAGGGAAAGTTCGAATTCACCTGGAACGACGATGGCTGTGAAAGCGTGATGCTTGGACCATTCGACACCATTTCCGTACCGCCGCGCGTAAACCGGGCCTTTCGCAGCGTTGGCGAAGGGGACGGTGTCTTACAGGTAATCATTAGCGGTGGCCTACACGATCTTAACGATATTGAAATCGCGCCTGACGTCGCGCAGCGCCTTGACGCCATTGAATCCGGCACCGCAGCCAAGTTTGAAGCCATGGGCTTCCGCTTCACAGCACACGGAGGCGATTAGGATGATAGGAGTAATCTATACAAAGCTTGTGGAACGATAGCTGGCGGAGTGGATGGAATTTAGAACTTAAATAATATTGTTGTTTTACAGTGCATTACCAAATTAAAATAAAGCAAAATATCATTTTGTGTTTTACTCAGCACATTAATCAATGAGTTAAAACTTTGTGGAACTGTAGATGGGCATAATAGGGCAAGATACTTGATTTAATAATGGCATGTTATAATGTCACGATTTGTTAGATATCGAGAATGGCCTTTCCTCATGATTAGAATTTCTTCCTTCGCAGTAGTCCCAATTTTTACTCTGTTAATCCTCTTAATTACCAATGTTTCTTTAACAGCCAAAGAGAATGCAAATAAGCCAAATGTCGTAGCAAGCATATTCCCTCTCCATGCCCTAGCTGCTGGAGTAATGGAAGGTGTCGGCAATCCTGTTCTATTGCTCAATGCCGATGTCTCTCCGCACCACTTCTCCCTTAAGCCATCGCAGGCCCGTCTATTGCAAGAGGCAGACCTAATTATTTGGGTCGGTACCAGTCTTGAATATCCTCTAAAGAGCTCAATCTCAAATCTGCCGGCAAAACGCTCGCTCGCATTACTAGTCGATGCGAACGAACACGGACACGAGGACGAACACGGCCACGCGGACGACACCGGACACCCCCCCGCACCCAGACAAGCGTACGCAGAGCACCCCGCTAACGCGCCCGTCAAAC
>CAZUXZ010000033.1:0-14591 GCA_964624055.1 uncultured Rhizobiaceae bacterium
CGGCTTGCCGCCGCTTGGCTGGCGTCATGTGCGTGTCTATCTGGTGACTGGCACCCTCAATCTTACCATTCCCTATCTGATTTTCGCCTTCGTCGCGCCTAAAGTGCCGCCGGGGATTCTTAGTCTCGGCCTCTCGCTGGTTCCCATTTCGATCTACGCCCTGGCGCTCGTCGTTCGGCTCGACAGTTTTCGGCTCATTCGCTTTGTGGGCATTCTGCTCGGTCTTGCTGGAGTCATTCTTGTTCTTGTGCCCGAAACGAGCTTACCGTCGCGTGACATGGTGGGCTGGGTGGCGCTCGGATTTGCGGCGCCACTATGCTATGCGCTGAATGCGGTCTGCGTAGCTCTGCTACGCCCGCCGGGGGGCGATTCCGCGCAATTTGCTAGCGGTCTAATGTTTGTCGCCAGCGTCTCCATGCTGGTGGTCATGGGAATCACTGGAGAGTGGTGGGCCTTTGACGGCGCATTTGGCAATGGCCATTGGGCGACGCTCGCCGCGATGGTCAACAATGCGCTTTCCTTCTATCTCATCTTTGAACTGATCAAGCGCGCCGGGCCAGTGTTCTTCTCCATGGTTAATTATATCGCCACTCTGATCGGCATGGGTCTAGGTATCTGGATCTTTTCTGATACCCTTAGCTATTGGATATGGGCCGCGCTGGCGCTAATCGGCGCAAGCCTCGTGCTGGTAAATTTCCTCTCGTTCCGCAGCCAAAAAGCGCAAATAAATATGGCTGATGTCAGGTCGGCCAAGTAGAACAAAATTTATGCTCGTTTATTAATCGACTAAAATTTCACCGCAGTGGTTTCAGCCGTCTTTCACGCGGTCGATAGTCTGCGCCAATCTTTTACTGAATTTCCTGATCCAGACCTGAATTTTTCTTTGGAAAAAACCATACAGCTGTAAAAAGTCGATGGACGGGACATTTTTCCAGAATTCTAACAGAGGCGCGATTACGTCAAGGTTTCAGAGATTGATACGCTGACGAGTGTTGAGATCTCAATCGTCAGTTCGCCGCGCACCGCACAAAATCGGTTGATTCAAATCGCTGTCCGCAAACTGAACAAATTCTTGGAAAAAAGCACTGCCGTAGAGGCGTTAAGCAGGTGCGGGGCAGAAACGCTTAAAGAGACACCTCCCGCGTTTCAAGAATCGTCCGTATTACCGGGCTTTTGCCCGAGACCAATTTTCTTGGCAAATTCGGAGCGCCGTTTGGCATAGTTTGGCGCTACCATCGGATAATCTGCAGGCAAACTCCAGCGCATGCGGTATTCGTCCGGCGTAAAACCGAATGACGTGCGCAAATGGCGCTGCAGCATTTTCAGTTTGCGGCCATCTTCCAAACAAATGATGTAATCCGGGGTGACCGAGCGGTTGATGGGCACGGCGGGCTTCGCCGTTATCTTTTCGGCACCCTTTTCGCTCTGCACAATTTGCCGTAAAGCGGTATTTACCGTACGCACGACTTCAGGGACCTGCTCGGCCGACAACGTATTGTTGCCAACATAGGATACGACGATATTTGCCGTCAATCGCAACAATTCATCTTCGTTTTTGCTGTTGTTTTGCTTGCCAGTCATAGTAATGATGTCAATTTATATTTAATCAAGCCCCTTAATGGCAGCGGAAATAGATAGTGTCAAATAACTATTAAGCAAGTAATCAATAATTCGTGCTGATTTCTCCAATTATTGAAGTGTAGTTCCAGGGTATTGGCTGCTGGCTAGTGTAAGGGCCATGTGGCCCGGAGCGATCATTTGTAGCCGGGTGGGGGCGTAACGCGAGATGTGGTTTCGGTAGGCTTGCCCCGCGCCCGGATGTGCGCGTATACAATCAGCCAGATAGCCAATTGTTGATTGTAAGGTTCATGTTGCGGAGAGCCATCGCGATCGCCTCTGACCATCGGGGCATGGCTTTGAAAGCCAATATGTCTAAGGTGCTGCGCGCCCGAGGGTTGGCGGTCGTCGATCTCGGCCCGGACAGCGAGGACGCGGTCGATTATCCCGATTTCGCCAATGCCCTGGCCGAAGAACTCGAGCGCGGACGGGTGACGCAAGGGCTGCTGATCTGTGGCTCCGGTATCGGTATGAGCATCGCCGCCAACCGGCACCGCCTGGTGCGTGCAGCACTTTGTCACGATGCCGAACAAGCTCGTCTTAGTCGCCAACACAATGACGCCAATGTGCTCACACTGCCAGGCGATACTATTTCCGACGAAGAGGCCGAAGCCTGCCTCGGCGCATTTTTAGACACCGAATTTGATGGCGGACGACGCCATGCCCGACGGGTTGCTAAACTGGGTTGAACTGGGCGCGACGCGTAAGGACTGATAACAATATGACCGCATTGAACACAGCCGCTAATTCTGAGCTTGGTATTCGGCACAAAGATTTCTTCACCGGCACGCTTGCTGTTGCAGATCCGGCCGTTCACGACGCAGTCCATAGCGAGGTAGAGCGGCTACAGAATTCGATCGAACTGATTGCGTCAGAGAATATCGTTTCGCGCGCGGTTCTCGAGGCCCAGGGCTCGGTGATGACCAACAAATATGCCGAGGGTTACGCCGGTCGACGCTATTACGGAGGCTGCGAGTTTGTCGATGTCACCGAGCGCCTTGCCATCGAGCGGGCGCGGCAATTGTTCGATAGCGAGTTCGCCAATGTGCAGGCCCATTCAGGTTCTCAGGCCAATCAAGCGGCCTATATGGCGGTCATGAAGCCGGGCGATACATTGCTCGGAATGTCGCTCGCCGCGGGCGGCCACCTCACCCATGGCGCCGCACCCAATCAATCGGGAAAATGGTTCAACGCGGTGCAATACGGGGTACGTAAGCAGGATGCAGAAATCGATATTGATGAGGTGGAAAGACTCGCTGAGGACCATAAGCCGCGGGTGATCGTCGCCGGCGGCTCGGCCTATCCGCGCCATATAGATTTTTCCCGGTTTCGAAAGATCGCAGACCGGGTCGATGCGGCGTTGATTGTCGACATGGCGCATTTCGCTGGCCTGGTGGCGGGGGGGGCGCATCCGAGCCCGCTACCGCATGCCCATATCGTTACCACCACTACTCACAAGACCTTACGCGGCCCGCGCGGTGGCCTGATACTGACCAACGACGAGTGCCTGGCAAAGAAGATCAATTCGGCGATCTTCCCGGGCCTGCAGGGCGGCCCGCTCGAGCATGTCATCGCCGCCAAAGCAGTGGCGTTTGGCGAGGCACTCCGACCTGAATTTACCGCCTATGCCCAGGCGGTTCTCGACAATGCGCGTGTATTGGCAGATAGCCTCGCTGGGCACGGTTTCGATATTGTCTCTGGTGGAACCGACACCCATTTACTGCTCGCGGACCTTCGGCCTAAACAGCTCACCGGCAAGGCGGCAGAGGACAGCCTTGAGCGTGCCGGCATGACTTGCAACAAAAACGCTGTGCCGTTCGATCCGGAAAAGCCTACTATTACCTCAGGCATTCGCCTTGGTTCTCCGGCGGCAACCAGCCGAGGGTTCGGTGGTGCGGAGTTCCGCCAGATCGGCGTCTGGATCGCGGAGGTCCTTGCGGGACTGGCCGAGAATCCTGAGGACAATAGCGCCGTCGAGACAAAAGTGCGCGACGAGGTCGTCGCGCTTTGCTGCCGTTTTCCGATTTATCCCGATCTTACGGGCCAAACCTAAACCCTAGGAATTCACCATGCGTTGTCCTTTTTGCGGTCATGATGACACCCAGGTTAAGGATTCTCGTCCCACCGAGGACAACACCTCGATCCGTCGTCGCCGTGCCTGTCCCAATTGCGGTGGCCGCTTCACCACCTTTGAGCGCATCCAGATGCGAGAGCTTACCGTCGTCAAGCGCAATGGTCAGCGCGTGCCCTTCGAGCGCGACAAGTTGGCCCGGTCGATGGCGGTCGCGCTAAGGAAGCGCCCAGTCGAGCCAGATCGGGTGGACCGTGTGATCAACGGCATTGTGCGTCGGCTGGAAAGCCTAGGCGAGCAGGAAGTGCCGTCTAACGTCGTCGGCGAAATGATTATGGAGGCGCTCGCCGGGCTAGATTCCGTCGCCTATGTGCGCTTCGCCTCGGTGTATCGCAACTTTCGCGAGGCCAAGGATTTTGAAGAATTCATTGGCGGCCTGGGTGGTAAGCCAGAACCTGACAAATCGTGACGCCGAGTTGGACAGGCGCCACATGGCGGCAGCGTTGGCGCTTGCTGAGCGCGGCCTTGGTGCCGTTTGGCCCAATCCCGCGGTTGGTTGTGTGCTCGTGCGCGACGGCCGCGTCGTCGGGCGCGGTTGGACCCAACCAGGCGGCCGGCCTCATGCTGAGGCGGAGGCCCTACGGTGGGCCGGCAGTGCGGCTGAAGGCGCCACCGCTTATGTCACCCTCGAGCCGTGTTCCCATCACGGCGAATCGCCGCCCTGCGCCGACGCACTGATCGGTGCTCGCATTGCCAGCTTGGTGGCGGCCATGAAAGATCCCGATCCTCGTGTCTCCGGACAAGGCTTCACCCGTCTCGAGGCGGCGGGCATCGAGGTAGCTGTAGGCGCATGTAGCGCGGCGGCTGCACGGCTCAATGCCGGATTTATTAAGCGTATAGAGACGGGCCGCCCGCTGGTCACTCTCAAGCACGCCACCAGTCTCGATGGCCGCATTGCCACGCGAAGCGGTGAGAGCCAATGGATTACCGGCACGGCGGCGCGCGCCCGCGGACATCTGCTGCGTGCCCGCAACGATGCGATTCTGGTCGGCTCGGATACGGCGATTGCAGATAACCCCAGCCTAACTTGCCGCCTGCCGGGGTTGGCAGAGCGTTCACCGGTGCGCGTGGTGATGGATGGTCGCTTGCGTTTGCCAGAGGGACACCGCCTGGTTGCCGAAGCGTGCGACGTACCAACCTGGATTGTTACTCTGGAGGATATTGCCAAGGCGCGCGGGCAAGGTTATCGCGATGCGGGTGTCGAGCTAATTGCCGTTGAACCGGACAAAGCGGGTCATCCCGATGCCGCCACCGCGCTCCGGGAATTGGGTGCGCGCGGCATTACCCGCCTTCTGGTAGAGGGCGGCGGGCATATCGCCGCCGCGTTTCTCGGTGCTCGTTTAGTGGATCGGTTGGAGAGTTTCCGTGGGCCCTACGTGATCGGCGGCGATGGCGCGTCAGCCGTTGAACCCTTTGCCCTCGACCGACTCGCTGATGCCCCGGCTTTCGTGCGTCGTGCTATCGACGAGCTTGGCGTGGACATTCATGAAATTTTTGACGCGGGTGTGTGAGGCGCCATGTTTTCCGGAATCGTCAGCGATATCGGCCGCCTACGCGAGATCAGCCTCACCGGTGGCGGCACCGGTCGTCGCCTGGTGATCGAAACCGCCTATGCAACCCGTGGCATCGCCTTTGGCGCTTCGATTGCCTGCAGCGGTCCCTGTCTCACCGTGGTCGAGACCGGTACCGATTGGTTTGCGGTCGAGGTCAGTAGCGAGACCCTCGACAAGACCAGCATGGGTGGTTGGCGCCCCGGCACGCGAATCAATCTCGAGCGTGCACTCCGTCTGGGCGACGAGCTGGGCGGTCATCTAGTGAGCGGACATGTCGACGGTGTGGGTGAGTTGGCGTCGCGCCACGCCGATGGCAATTCGGCGCGCATGTCCTTTTCTGTCCCGACCACGCTCATGCGCTTTATCACCGGCAAGGGCTCAATCGCCGTGGATGGCGTCTCCCTCACAGTTAATGAGGTAAGCGCGAGAAAATTCGGCGTCAACATCATACCCCATACGTTGACCGCGACCACTCTCGGCGCTCTAGAGCCCGGCGGTGCGGTCAATCTTGAGATCGACTTGCTGGCGCGCTACGTTGCACGGTTGGGCGAGGAAATATGAGCATTTTGCGAGTGGCCAGCCATAAAAGCGAGGCGCTGTCTTCCATCGAGGAGGCGATCGAGGAGTTCCGCAATGGGCGGATGGTCGTATTGGTGGACGATGAAGAGCGCGAGAATGAAGGTGATCTGGTGATCCCCGCGCAACTGGCGACACCGGAGACGATCAATTTCATGGCCAAGCATGGCCGTGGCCTGATCTGTCTTGCACTCACGCCAGAGCGCTGCCATGAACTCGGCCTGGAATTAATGCCGAAGCGCAATGAATCGCGCCACGATACAGCCTTCACTGTTTCCATTGAGGCGCGCGAGGGTGTCACCACGGGGATCTCCGCTTCAGACCGATCGCGTACAATTATGGCCGCGATTGATCCCGCAAGCGGGCCGTACGACATTGTCTCGCCCGGCCATGTCTTTCCCCTGATGGCGCGCGACGGTGGCGTTTTGGTGCGCGCTGGACATACGGAAGCTGGCGTAGACATGGCCCGCTTGGCCGGGCTCAATCCTTCGGCTGTGATCTGTGAAATCATGAACGATGATGGCACCATGGCAAGAATGTCCGATTTGGAAGCTTTCGCCCAGCATCATGCGGTCAAGGTAGCGTCGATTTCAGATTTGATTTCCTACCGGTTGCGCAACGACACCTTCGTCCAGCGCATTGAGGAGACCGAGCTCCAAAGCCGCCATGGAGGCAACTTCAAAATGTATGTTTATGCCAACACGGTGGAGTATTCCGAGCATATCGTGCTGGTGAAGGGAGATATCACCGACGACGATCCGGTTCTGGTACGGGTACATGATTTCAACCCTCTCAACGATCTCCTCGGCGACGACGCGAGTGGCGAGGCGGGAAAGTTGCAGGCCGCTATGCGTATTATTGGCGAGCGCGGGCGCGGCGTGGTCATTCTCATCCGTGAGCCGCGCCAGTCACGAGTCTCAGATTTGGTGCGCGCCCGCCAGGGCGGCAAGGACACCAAGGGCCTACGCGATTATGGCGTCGGCGCGCAGATTCTGCTCGATCTCGGCATCCGCGAAATGATTCTGCTGCACAATACGGAATGGACGATCGTCGGCCTCGACGGATACGGCTTGAAGGTCGTTGGCCAACAGCCCATTCCTCCGGTAGTGCTCGACGGCAGCTCCAGGGATGGCTGATCCGGTGCATGTTCTGATCGTGCAAGCGCGGTATTACGACGAAATCGCCGACGAATTAGTCGCCGGTGCGCGGGCCGAACTCGATGGGGCTGGTGTTTCATACGAAATTATAACCGTGCCCGGCGCTTTCGAGATTCCTGCTGCCATCCGCATGGCGATCGAAAGTGGGCGGTTCGACGGATACGTCGGGCTCGGCTGCGTGATCCGCGGCGAGACCAGCCATTACGACTATGTCTGCGGCGAATCCGCGCGCGGCCTTATGGAACTCGTTACCCGCCACGGTATCGCACTCGGCTACGGTATCCTGACCACCGAGAACCGCGAGCAGGCCATGATGCGCGCGTGGCGCGACCAGAAGGACAAGGGAGCCGATGCGGTGCGCGCCTGTCTTGCAATGATTGCCCACCGCCGTGCCTTGGTGACTGGGGCGGTGTGAGCACCATGACGGCGGACGCCACATCTGATAAGCGGACCGCACAGGGGCGAAGTGTCGCTCGTCTCGCCGCTGTACAGGCGCTTTATCAGATGGATCTCTCCGATGTTAGCCCTGAAGAGGCGATCGAGGATTTTCTCACCCACCGCAACGGCCGCGAGGTGGAGGGTGATCACTATGCCGAAGCTGATCGTACTCATTTCAGATGGTTGGTGCACGTTGTCAGCGGCGAGGTCGGCGAATTGGACGATTGCATCGCGGGCGCACTTGCCAGCGGCTGGACCATAGATCGGCTGGGCGCGCTCAAGCGCGCCCTGTTGCGCGCGGCCGCGGCCGAGCTCATGGCGCGGCCCGACATTCCGGCTCGCGTAGTGGTAAGCGAATATGTAGAACTGGCCGGTGCCTTTTTTTCGCGACGGGAGCCGGCCTTCGTAAATGCGGCACTCGATGCCATGGCGCGCCGTGCGCGAGCTGCCGAGTTCGCAGCTCCGGGGGAAGTGGACAGCAATGTCGGATCGACAGCTGAGCACTGAATTTGACTTGATCAAGCGGTATTTCGCACCGCTCTCTAAAGCGGAGCCGGGTAGCTATGGCTTGACCGACGACGCCGCTTCTCTAGCGCCCCCCGAAGGTTGTGAAACAATCGTTACGAAGGATATGATGGCTGCGGGGGTTCATTTTTTTGCCGATGACCCACCGGAGAGCCTTGGCCGAAAGCTGCTGCGCGTCAATCTGTCCGATCTGGCCGCGATGGGGGCTGAGCCGCGCGCTTATGCTCTCGGCCTGGCCCTTCCTGAACAAACATCCGGAAATTGGTTGGAAGCATTCGCTGGCGGGCTGGCCCAAGATCAGGCGCAATACCGCATCACTTTGATCGGCGGCGATACCATACGCGCAGCTGGCGGGTTGACCCTATCGCTCACAGCCTTCGGCGAAGTGAAGCGAGGCCAGGCCTTACGCCGCGCGGGTGCCCGGCCGGGAGATGATCTCTATGTAAGCGGCACCCTTGGCGATGCTGCACTCGGCTTGCTCGCTGTCCAAGGCAGGCTGGAGATAATTGGAGTGTCGGATCGCGAACATTTTGTTTCGCGTTACCGTCTGCCCGAGCCCCGCAGCGCGTTGGGGCGAAAATTGATCGGCCTCGCGAATGCGACAATAGATATTTCAGACGGTCTTGCAGCTGATCTGGGACATATGTGCGCCGCGTCACGGGCCGGCGCGGTTATCGAAACGAAATTGTTACCGCTTTCTTCTGCGGCGTCCGCCGCACTGGCTGGAGATAGGGGGCTTTTGAACACAATTCTATCGGGCGGTGACGATTACGAATTGCTTATCTCCGCCCGGCCCGAGGCCTCGGAAAGGCTCGTTAAAGCCGCGCGTGCGGCCGATACCGCGCTCACAAGGGTCGGATGCATCACCGAGGAGCTCGGTGTTCGTCTAATTGATGCGGACGGCGCAGAAATTTTACTTACGAGCGCGGGCCACACACACTTTTAGATTTATTGTTGCTGTTTCAGGCATTTACGCTTTGTTAAAGCTTGCGACGGATAGTGACACATGTTGCACCGGAACCCATGCGCGTGTGCCAGCCATGTCCAATTAAAAGAGCTGCATAAAGCTATGTGTCATCGCCGGTCTAGTACCAATCAATGTGGTTTTGGTCCGTGGCTATAAGATGTTTATGGGCGAGGGAGAGGGAAAGACCAACAAGTCTAAAGTGTTGCCGGAGCAAGGCTATATTGAAATAGAGGACTTCCTTGCACCGATTATTGAAGGCCGGCGAACTTCCCAATATGGGGGCGGTGTGGTTTTGGAGTTTCTCAGCGCTGATTATGACGAGATGGTCCGCGAAAACATTACGCCAATCATAAATGCCTTCATCGACGATTTTGTGTTTCAGGCGCAGATGCCCAGAGGGCGCTATAATACGGTGCATCTGGATCGTATCCTGTCGCGATTCCTTGCTCTGGTTGACTGAATCGCAAGCCCGGAAGTGGCCCGCGAAGTTTTTACATTCCTAAGTAGTGAACTGCGGATTCAAAAATTTTGGCTTGCTTTCCAGTTCTCGCCCAGTTTTTCTTTGCCGGGCTAGTTGCGTTCTTATTCGGTTTCTGGCATTTTCCGCGCGCTAAAAAATCGAGCGGCAAGAGTCGCATAGCGATTCGAGTCGAAACCCCAGCGTATCATCACTTCTTTATTGTCAGAGGGCCAGCCAGAAATGGACGGGATTTATTGGTTTGCATTGGGCGGCGGCATCGTCGCACTCGTTTACGGAATTTACGCTATTCGTTCGGTGCTCGCTGCCAGCACCGGCAATGAGCGGATGCAGGAAATTGCCGGAGCTATTCAGGAAGGCGCGCGCGCCTATCTGAACCGGCAATACCTCACTATCGGCATAGTCGGTGTGGTTATCTGCGTTATCCTGCTGGTATTGCTGGGCTACAAAGTCGCCATCGGTTTTGCCATTGGCGCCATCTTATCGGCCGCAGCGGGTTATATCGGCATGTATGTGTCGGTTCGCGCCAATGTTCGCACTGCCGAGGCCGCGCGTCAGGGCATCGCACCCGCGCTTGGTATTGCCTTCCGTTCCGGTGCTGTGACCGGAATGCTTGTCGTCGGCCTCGGGCTTTTGGGTGTCGGCGTCTATTACGGCATTCTATTGGCGGCCGGCGTTGATACGGGAACTATTTTGGAAGCGCTCGTCGCACTTGGCTTCGGTGGGTCGTTGATTTCGATCTTTGCCCGTCTCGGTGGAGGTATCTTCACCAAGGGTGCTGATGTCGGCGCGGATCTGGTAGGTAAGGTGGAAGCTGGTATCCCCGAGGACGACCCGCGAAATCCGGCAACCATCGCCGACAATGTCGGTGATAATGTCGGCGATTGCGCTGGCATGGCAGCGGACTTATTCGAGACCTTCGCGGTAACGGTGGTTGCGACCATGCTACTCTCGGCTGCTTATTTTACCGGCGATTTGCTGGATTCGATGATGCTCTATCCGCTGGCCCTTGGCGGCGGGGGCATTCTCGCCTCGGTGATCGGTACCTTCTTTGTGCGCCTGGGCAAGAGCCAGAAGATTATGGGTGCCCTCTATAAGGGCTTCATTGCCTCCGCAGTGATCGCCGCCGTTGGGTTCTATTTTATAACCGACTGGGTCATCGGCTGGGGTACGGAGTTCATGATTGGCGGCGTGGCCGCGAGTGGCTGTGACCTTTACTGGTGCTCGCTGATCGGCCTAGTTGTCACCGGGCTGATGATCTGGGTGACTGAGTATTACACCTCGACCGAGTTCAGGCCGGTTAAATCCATCGCCAATGCCTCAACCACCGGGCACGCTACTAACATCATCCAGGGCCTCGCAGTCTCGATGCAGGCAACTGCGATTCCGGCGGTCATCATTTCTGCCGGCATCATCCTTGCCTATCTCTTCGCCGGCCTGTTCGGCGTTGCGATTGCGGTGACTGCCATGTTGGCGCTGGCTGGCATGGTCGTCGCGCTCGATGCCTATGGTCCGGTGACGGACAATGCTGGCGGTATCGCTGAGATGTCTGAATTGCCAGAGGATGTGCGCACCACGACCGACGCGCTGGACGCAGTCGGCAACACCACCAAGGCGGTGACCAAGGGTTACGCCATCGCCTCGGCGGGACTTGCAGCACTGGTGCTATTCGCTGCCTACACACAGGATATTGGGCGATATTTCCCGAATCTGGAGGGAAAGCTCGAGTTCTCTCTGAGCAATCCATATGTTGTAGTCGGCCTCTTCATAGGCGGTCTGCTGCCGTTCCTATTCGGTTCCATGGCGATGCTCTCGGTGGGCCGCGCGGCAGCAGCAGTGGTCATCGAGGTGCGTCGGCAGTTCAAGGAGATTCCGGGAATCATGGATGGCTCAGGCAAGCCAGAATACGGCCGCGCCGTGGATTTGTTGACCAAATCGGCGATCCGAGAAATGGTGCTGCCGTCGCTGCTGCCTATCGTTGCCCCCATCCTCCTCTACGTGATCATCTGGGCTATTGCCGGCCAGGAGGCGGGTCTTTCGGCTCTTGGCGCTATGCTGATGGGTACCATTGTTACCGGCCTGTTCGTAGCCATCTCGATGACCGCCGGTGGTGGTGCCTGGGACAATGCGAAGAAATATGTTGAGGATGGTAATCTTGGCGGCAAAGGCTCGGAGGCGCACAAGGCGGCGGTGACCGGCGATACGGTCGGCGATCCATACAAGGACACCGCCGGCCCGGCGATCAATCCGATGATCAAGATTACCAATATCGTGGCGATCCTGATGCTTGCGATCATCGCTATGATCGTCGGCGGACATTAGAGCCAAGCGGTTTATTTAACGTAGTTAAACAAATCTTGGGTGGGTGAGACCGCCCATCCGAGATTTACCTTCTGTCCGAATCGGGTGGGGCGCGCATGCCGATATTACCAAGAATCTGTTGTAGGAAGCTAAATTCACGGCCTTTTGTGGGCGTCTTCCGTTCCACCAATTCAACTTCGCGGATATCTTCGCTCGGCAGATGGGCGACCTGCTTGACAAACCCTGCTGTATCAAATTCTACCATCACTACCTGAGTCTCTACCACCTCTGGCTCGAAAAATGCGAGATGCTCTGTTCGCCGCGAGATGTAATACCAGTGGGTGTCCTCGAATGCTCCCACCGAGGTTGGCGAGCCGAGCAGATCAAGCACTTGGTTGCGAGTTTGCTGCCCTGGTTTGATTTGCGCCAGAGAATCGGGGTTCGGCGCATGGCCGCGAATATTGATCTCCGGGGCGCAGCCAGCGATGGAAAGCACCGCGACCACCGAACCCGCTACGATTGGTCTGATGCGCTGTTGATATGTCGCAAATCCGATCATTGTCGAGATATTATAGCCCTGTTCCGCGCTCTGTGCCGTATAAAGACATAACGGCGCGAAGATGCGTGTAGCACGCTAGGCTGTCAACGCAGGTAAGACAAATAAATGAAACTGCTGAGTGGATTGTTGCGCCGCGCGAAGCGGCGCGCCGACGAGCGCGAGCGAGCGCGCGACCTTTATATCGCAGCGGTAGCGCAAGCTCGCCGGCCGGGCTTTTACACCGAGTGCGGCGTCACCGATGATCTGGATGGGCGTTTCGATTTGATTGTCCTTCATGTTTTTCTCACAATCCGCGTGCTGAGCCCGTCACGCGAAACTGGCAAACGTCTCGCCGATTATATGTTTCGCATTATGATGGACGATATGGACTTAAATCTGCGCGAGATGGGGGTCAGCGATCTTCGGGTGGGCAAGCGGGTGAAGTCGATGGCGCGGGCGTTTTACGGCCGCGCGGCCGCCTATGAGAAAGCATTCAAAGTCGATGGAGATAGCGACAGCGGGGGAGAAGAGCTGAAGGCCGCCCTTAAACGTAATATCTACGGCGCCGACGATCCCGACGCAGCGCAACTCGCTAAGCTTCTCACTTATGTATGGCGCGCCGAGGAAGTCTTGACCGCGCTACCTGATGACGAGCTTCTCTCCGGTCGTGTGGTCTTTCCAACCGCGCCGGGTGAAGATGTGTACGGAAACGATACTAAATCTTAAGCGACGCTCCAGAGTTCAGTGAGTTAAACGGAAATTTTGCGCGGCTATATTGACCTTGCCCACGACTGCCCATATGGTGCGCGCCCGATTGGAAGACGATCAGATCATGATCGAATCTGAAATCCTGATGCGGCGTGCCCAAAGTCAGTACGGCCGTGAAAAGGTTCATGGCATCGTGGATCATTCGCTACTGCATTCGGAATTCTCTCGCCCGCTGGACTTGAGCGATATACCGGCGAAGGGGCTCTCGCGCGTCGTAAGGGCGTTACCCGAGGAATGCCAGGCGCTTTGCGGCCGATTTGATATTGAAGGGCTGCGTGCGCTCGTGGCGGAAATCCACATTGCCCATGCGCATGATGCGGATGGCGATCCCGCGCTTCGCCTGAAGGCTGCAATCTGTGCCGAGGTCACGCAAGTCTGCGTCGTGACTCTCAAGCCCTTTCAGACAAAAGTGGAAGAGACGTTTGCCATTCTATTCCAATTTGCCGCTGAACAAGAAAAGGATCTCCCGGAAGATGATTTTGGCGACGATACGACCGAACTTCTCGAAACTTCGGAAATCGATCCCGGCGAATTGGTCGCCCAGCATTTGGCATTGGCGCTTGATCCGCACCCGCGCGCGCCTGGCGTAGATTGGCAAGGCCTGGGCGATGGATCGGGCACAGCGAATATGTCACTGATCACTGATGGGCCATTCGCAAAACTTGGACAACTGAAACACAAAATGTAATGTTCTGGCCTCACGGTTCTATGCGAATCACGAAATATCTGACCGGCTTGAGGTGCAAGCCTCGGCAGGGACGTGCCGGACTATGATAAGGAAAGTATTGCTATGGCTGTTCCAAAGAAAAAAATCTCCGTATCTCGGCGCAATCAACGACGCTCTCACGATGCACTGAATCGTGGCAATGTTGTCGAATGTTCCAATTGTGGCGAGTTAAAACGTCCCCATCATGTGTGCGCGGCGTGCGGCCAATATGGCGATCATGAAGTGACCGAACCCGCGGATGTGGCTTAGGCGGTCATATATCGTGCGCGTGGCGGCATCATGAGCGGGGAGATTGTACTCGCGCTTGACGCCATGGGCGGTGACCAGGGGCCGGAAATGGTCGTAAAGGGCGCCAATATCGCTCGGGTTCGTTATCCCGATCTACGTTTTATTTTGTTTGGCGACGAGACAGCTATACAGCCGGTTCTCGGCCGCTTTAAGAAACTAGCCTCGGTTAGCACCGTCCGGCATACGGAAGAGACCGTTCAGAGTGATGAGAAGCTCCGGGTGGTGCTGCGTCAGCGGCGCAATTCGAGTATGAGCCTCGCGGTGGACAGCGTCGGCAAGGAAGAAGCTCATGGCGTCGTCTCGGCCGGCAATACCGGCGCTCTGATGGCATTTTCCAAACTGGTTCTTAAGACCTTACCGGGCATTGATCGGCCTGCCATGGGCTCAATCTTTCCGACCAAGCGCGGCGAGAGCGTTATGCTTGATCTCGGTGCTAATATCGACTGCAATTCAAATCATCTCGTTCAGTTCGCTATCATGGGCGAAGTGTTCGCCCGTAATGTGCTCGGCGTAACCGAGCCGACGGT
>CAZUXZ010000034.1:0-13663 GCA_964624055.1 uncultured Rhizobiaceae bacterium
GCGGGGAGTCAAATGATCGGCATAATCAGCCAGCGCCTGCGGTCCGCGGGCGCAGCCCTGGACCGAGGTGTAGCAGGGCGCGCCCGCCTCGGGAAGATTGGGGGGCACTTCCTGATGAGGTGGGGCGTAGGAGCAATAGACGAGCGGTTTCACTCTTCGCTGTTGCACGCGCGCGAGGTTCTCAATCTCTGCGGTGCCCGCACCACGCTCTGCAGTGAAGGCGACCGCTGCCACGCTGTCGATAGTGGGCTCGGCATAGAGCCGCTCAATAGCCTGAATATTGCCACCCAATTCAAGCGCCTGGGCTGTAATATCCACCGGATTGGAAACACCGCCAAAATCGGGAATGCCCCCGCACAACTCCTCCTGACAAGTGTTGCTAAGTTCCGGCACTACGAGATCGCGCCGCTCGCAAGCATCCGCCAACCATACGCCGCCCACGCCCGAGATTGTCACGCTGACAATATTCCGTCACTTGGGCAGCGGGCATGAAGTGAAAGCGGCGGCAATATCCAGGAGTTCGTCTTGATCTTCTGCTCGGACTACCCCAGCATGGCGAAACACTGCGTCATAGGCGAACTCGGCACCAGTCATGCTGCCGGTATGCGAGAGCGCGCTACGCCGGCCCGCTTCCGAACGACCGAATTTGGCGACAATCAACGGCTTTCGCAACGCGGCCGCACGTGCTGCCACATCTAGAAATCGTCCTCCGCCACGTACCTGCTCAAGCAATATGATAATTGCGCTAACCTCATCCGCCTCCAGCAGGTATTCGGTATAGTCGAGCGCGCTCAAATGTGCCTCGTTACCGCTGCTTATCACATGGCTGAAGCGCAGGCCGCGCCGCACGCCGCGGTTATAGAGCGCGAATCCAAGACCGCCGCTTTGCGAGATGATGGCAGTGCGACCCCCATCGCTGGTGCTCTTGACTTCGATATTAGAACTCGGACTAAAGCTCGCATTTATGCCCGATGTCTGGTTGAGAAACCCGACCGAATTGGGGCCGCAAACGAGAATCCCGTGCGCCATGGCAATCTCCCGAATACAGGTCTGGCGTTCTACCGAAGCACCGCCGCTCTCGGCGAAACCGGAACTATAAATGACCGCGCTCTTGACCCCAGCATCAGCGCACTCTTCAAGCGCACTGGCAATTTTGCTGGCAGGGATTGCAATTAAAGCGAGATCGATCGGGCGACCGATATCACCAATCGCCCCATAGGTGCGAAGACCTTGGATGTTCACATGCGCAGGATTGACCGGATAGATTGGCCGGGACCGGTCGCTAGCTTTCAACGCAGCAACGAGGCGACCGCGAATTTTTTTGGGATCTGGCGAAGCACCAATAACAGCAACCGCGCTGGGTGCGAGGAGAGGCTCAAGATCGGTCACTGAATCTCAGCCACTCCGCGTCACGAGATTCGGCCACAATTCATCACCACCGGCCGAGGCAACAATTGCACCAATACGTGCATTCCAATAGGACTCGTTGCCGAACTCGTCGCGCCAGGACCAGAGTGACTTGGTCAAGCGGTGAAGATCATGCTCCTGAGTAAAGCCGATGGCGCCATGTACTTGATGAGAAATGGACGCGACTTCGCCGGCGGCCTCGCTGGCGCACGACTTGGCAGACGCGATGGAAAGCAAGTTCGGTGCTGCGGCAGCTGCTTCTACGGCAGCGCAAACTGCCGCCGTATGGCCGGCCAGGGTCGCCAAGTGATGCTGGATTGCCTGAAACTTGGCAATGGGTCGACCGAACTGCTTGCGCTCACCCGCATATTGCACCGTCCTGGAAAGCACCATCTCGAGCGCCCCAGTAATCTGCGCTGCTCTCAGAAGCGCGCCTCTCTCAAGCAATTTATCCGCCTTGAAACCGTCTACTCGAGCGATGGCCTTCGTATCGCCAAGGATTACGACGTCTCGCGGTTCGCCGGCGAGATTGCTTCCCGCCAAACATACCAATTTAGCTCCTTCGAACAGCGCGAGCACACCAGCGTCATCAATTGTGACGATATAGGATGCATGACGCGCCCATGGTACGCGCTTTAACTCTCCGAAAGAGGCCGTCATCGGGCCATTCGGCACTTCCAAGCCAGCTTCTTTGAGTAGCGATGCGGTGAGAATGGTTTCGACGAGCGGAATGGGTGCAACGAAGCGACCAGCAATACGGGCGAGGGCCACGCCGAGGACCGTCATCTCGGCACGCTCAAAACCACCCGCCGTGATGGCGTCCCACAGTTCCGCCGGCCATTCCCCGGCTGCGACCGCATCATGCAGTTCGGCATCCACGTGATCGGCAAAGAGACGCTCCGCGGATTGATTTATGAGGTCAAGTTCTTCACTCATCTCAAACCCAACCCCCGTGAGATGATCGAGCGCATGATCTCCGTAGTGCCACCGCGCAGGGTAAAAGAAGGCTGGCGCAGAATGGCTTCCCCCAGTAATCCGGAAAAATACGCTTGAATGTCAGCATTTCCAGGAACCGGTTCGACCGGGCAAACTTGTCGCGCAGTCTCGACTATTTCGCGCTCAAAGCGGTTACCTAGGTCCTTAACGATGGCCGCCTCTACATCTGGCGATTCTCCAGCCACGAGCATAGCAGCTACTGAAAGCGACATGCGACGCAGCGTCCATACTCGACCCGCAAGACGGCCAAGCGCTTCCGCTTGCTGAAAGTTTGGCTCTGACCCGACGGCATCAACTAAGGCGCGGAAGACGTGAAAATTGCTCAAGAAACGCTCCGGACCGCTCCGCTCATAAGCGAGTTCGCTCGTCACCTGCCGCCAACCTTCTCCCTTCTCGCCGATTAGTCGGTCTTCTGGGATCGTCACATCGTCGAACACAACCTCGTTAAACTCATGGGCACCCAGCATGTTGACAATTGGGTTGATCTCGACGTCATCATGCTTGAGATCAATGAGGAACTGGCTGAGGCCACCATGGCGATCGTCTCCGGCATCGCCGGTTCGCACTAGGGTGATCATGTAATGATTGACATGAGCATTGCTGGTCCAAACCTTTGCGCCGTTGAGCCGCCAGCCTTCGTCCACGCGCTCGGCCCTGGTAGCGACGGAGGCGAGGTCCGAACCCGAATCCGGCTCGCTCATACCTATCGAAAAAAAACATTCTCCTGCAGTAATGCGCGGCAAAATCTCCCGGCGCTGTGCCTCGGAACCGAATCGCAGCAAGAGGGGGCCGCTCTGGCGGGCGGCTATCCAGTGGGCGAAGACCGGCGCGCCGGCGGCGAGGAGTTCCTCGGTAACGACATAGCGTTCAAGATTAGAGCGCCCGCTACCGCCATACTCCCGAGGCCAAGTCATACCGATCCAGCCACGCTCTGCAAGCTTACGGCTGAATTCAGGCGAGAAACCGGTGCCAAAATCGCTGTTCGGTTGCCACATCTCCACAGCTGCAACCTCACTCAAAAAACCGCGCACATCGGTGCGCAGAATTTCAGCCTCGAGCGGCAAAACAGGCGGGGGAAAACGCAGGCTATCGGTATCTATTTGCGACACGGCGGACTCCTTTGCCCCCACGCGTCGCAATAACGGGCAGGCGTCGAAGAAGGATTTAACGATGCCATTTTCGCCTGCTAGCCTCCACTTTCCAATATGTCACAATTGACCAGTCCCCATGGCTTTTTGCTAATTTCGATATCAAAGCTGGCGATTGCCGCAACGCCACTACCGGAAAATCATACATCAGTCCAGCATAAGCGTCGCTGACGGTGAAGTCCCCATGCTCCAAATTGACGAGTGCGAAATCACACCCTGAAACCTTGAGGGTTTCTCAATTTTTGGATTGCTAAACTCGAAAAGAAAAGTGCACACCTTGAACCAGCTGTTGGTCGTTAAGTCATAACAAGCTGAGTCGACCGTCAACGTTCCTCTGCTATTGACGCTTTGTCATGATCAAGTCGCATTGCTCACGCGAAATTTGGTCAACTTGCGATCCGTTATCAGGCCGCTCACCCGGTCGCTGAAATCTTTAAAATGTCTCGTCATGAGATGCTTTTGAAAGGCCGCCTCGCTTTCATAGACCTCATAAAGAACAATGCGGTTCTCCTCCTTGTTGGGGATGAGCACGTCAAAAATCTGGCAACCAGGTTCTTCGCTTTTCGAGGTCTCGGCATTCTTCATGACCTCTTGATGGAAGAGGTCGAAACTGCCTTCAAGTAACTCAAACTCGACGATGATGGAAAATCGACTCATAACACTGTCTTATACCATTGCCCGGGCTATGCAAAAATATTGCCTATTTACCCGATTTGCGGTGGTGGCCGAAGATGCTGACTGAGACGCCATTCAATATATTTGAGGGCCCGCACGATTATCAGGGTCAAGACGAGATACATCAGCGCTGCCATAAGAAAGAGCTCATAGGGCGCAAAAGTGCGCGAAACGATAACCCGCGCTACGCCGGTAAGATCGAGAAGCGTGATGGTGCTGGCAAGCGCACTGCCCTTGAGCATGAGGATAATTTCATTGCCATAGGCCGGCAGCGCCATACGGAATGCGCGCGGCACAATGATGCGGTGCAGCACTAGGAAACGCCCCATACCGGTCGCCCGCGCCGCCTCGATCTCGCCATGGGGCACGGCCTGAATAGCGCCACGTAAAATCTCGGCGGTATAGGCCGACGTATTGAGTGTGAAGGTAAAGATCGCGCACCAATAAGCTTCCTTAAAGAATGGCCAGAGGAAGCTTTCGCGCACTGCTTCGGACTGACCGAGACCGTAATAGACGATGAAAATCTGCACCAGAAGCGGTGTGCCACGAAAGACAAAGATGAAGATGTAGACCGGCATCCACAGTGCCAGATGCCTCGATGTACGCAAGAGAGCGAGCGGGATTGCCAAGCAAAAACCTAACACGAGTGCGAAGGCGACCAATTGCGCTGTGACCGCGAGACCTTCCAGTAGGCCCGGTATGCTATCGATCATCAACTCGAAATCCATCGCCTAGCCCGCCCTGACTCCGCGCCGGGCGCGGCGCTCGGAATATTGCAGCACCATCATGGAAACGATGGTGAAGGCTAGATAGATCAGTGCTGCAATGACGAAAAACGTAAATGGCTCATGTGTCTTACCAGCAGCAGCGCGCGAGTTGTACATCAGTTCGTTGAGATTGACGACGGAGATGAGCGACGTGTCCTTGAGCAAAACTAGCCACAAATTTCCGAGACCGGGCAGCGCGAAGCGCCAGACCTGTGGCAGCATGACCCGGAAGAACATCTGAAACCGCCCCATGCCCACAGCATAGGCAGCCTCCACCTGCCCTTTCGGAACCGCCATAATGGCACCGCGAAAGACTTCCGTAGCGTAGGCGCCGAACACGAAAGCGAGCGTAAACGTACCAGCTACGAAGGGTGGGATATCAACATAGGATTCGCCGCCAAGGCCGCTCCAGATATCCTGCACCAGAAGCGTGCCCCCATAGAAAACGATGAGCAACAATAAAAGCTCGGGCAGCCCCCGGACGAAGGCGGTATAACCCGTCGCTATACCGCGCAGGATAATGGAGTTTGACAGCTTGGCGGTAGCGCCAAGCAGGCCGAATAACAGACCAAGCGCAACCGAGGCCAGAGCGACCTTTAGGGTCAACCAGGCTCCGTCCACAAGCAGCGGCCCATAGCCGTGCAGGTCGAACATGCGCGCACGCCTCCAAAAACAAGACGCGTCCTGGGTCTGATCAGACCCGAGGACGCTTCGTCTTAGAGTCCAGACGCATTACCCGCCATAGACGTCGAACTCGAAATATTTGTCGTTAATCTTCTTATAGGTACCATTGGTGCGGATTGCAGTAATGGCGTCGTTGAGCAGTTTCTGCAATTCTGTATCGTCTTTGCGGATAGCGATACCAGCACCTTCGCCAAACCATTGCGGATCCGAAAAATCGGGGCCGACGAATTCAGCATCCTTGCCAGCGTCGGTCTTGAGAAATCCGTCATCCAACGCGACACTGTCGGCGAGCAGCAGATCGATACGCCCGGCCGTAAAATCGAGATAAGCTTCATCCTGAGTACCATAGCTTTTGATATCAACTATGCTGCCGTAGTTGTCCTTGAGAAAATTCTCATGGATTGTGGCGCGCTGTACACCGACCGACTTGCCACTCAGGCCGGATTTGTTGATCTCAATGCCTGAGCCCCTCATGCGTACGAATTTTGCCGGTGTAGAATAATATTTATTGCTGAAGGAGACCTTCTTCTTGCGCTCCTCGGTGATCGACATAGAGGCGATGATCGCATCGTATTTGTTGGCCAATAGTGCCGGAATGATTCCGTCCCAATCCTGTGGCACAAGGTCACATTCGGCGTTCATCTCAGCACAGATAGCGAGCGCGATATCAATGTCGAAGCCCTTCAACGTGCCGTCCGGCTCAATCCAGCTAAACGGCGGATAGGCGCCTTCAACACCCACCCGAAGCTTGTCCCAATCCTTGGCATCGGCAACGCTCGCTGAGACCCCCAGCACTACCGCGACGATAAAGCTAGCAACTAGAGTTCTAATTCTCATTTGTTTATCCCCCAGATTTATTTCAGGAAATAGGTTCCGACTTCCAGGTGGCCTGGTCAAGGCCCCAAAGGCTAAAACTCTCCGGCAGCTAGAAATTGCCGGCAGCGTTCCGAACTTGGGTCGCCAAACACCTGCTCTGGCGGCCCTACTTCCTCGACACGCCCATCATGAAGAAAAATGGTCTTTGACGAGACCTCGCGGGCAAAGGCCATCTCATGAGTAACGATCACCATGGTCCGGCCCTCCTCAGCAATATCGCGCATCACTTTTAGCACTTCACCGACCAGTTCTGGATCGAGTGCCGATGTTGGCTCGTCGAACAACATCAGTTGCGGCTCCATGGCGAGGGCGCGAGCAATCGCGGCGCGCTGCTGTTGTCCACCAGATAGGTGCGCCGGGTAATGCTCTCGTTTATCAGTGAGCCCGACGCGTTCAAGCAATGTCTCTGCCCGCTCCCGAGCTTCCGCCTTGGAGAGCTTCAACACGTGGATCGGTGCCTCTGTCAAGTTTTGTATAACAGTCATATGGGTCCAAAGATTGAAATTCTGGAATACCATGCCCACGGTGGAGCGGATGCGGTCGACCTGACGCTGGCTTTCGGGCACCATTCCCTTGCGCCTGCGCTTCATACGAATTAGTTCGCCACCAACCCAGATGCGTCCGGCATTTGGAATTTCCAACAGATTGATACAGCGCAGCATGGTGCTCTTGCCCGAGCCGCTGGCTCCGATTACGGAAAGCACATCCCCCTCGCCAGCCTTGGCGGAAATGCCCTTCAGTACCTCAAGCGCACCAAAGCTCTTATGCAAATCCTCAACGGCGAGTGCGCTTCCGTCGGCAGAAATGGTGCTCGTCCTATGGTCAATCACGCTGACACCCTGCATACGGTATCCGTCTTGTAGCCGGTGATAACACGCCGCCAGCCGCACAGACTGGCATCAAGTTCTGCGTCGCCGGTATCCACATGGAGAAGATTATCGCGAAGTGACGTGATTTTTTCTACCGTTGCAGCAACGGTGATGTGCTCAATTCCGACACGCGAAATGACGCGCGCACTGATCTGTTGATTACCCCGTCCAAAAAAATGTCCCTGCCCGCCGATCGGCGTCACTGCAATCGTCGCACCACCGTCGAGTGCAGCCAAAATTTCCTTCTCACCCACGTCTGACGCGATCCGTGCTCCGTCGCGGACGAGGTCAACACCAAGTAAGGTCTTCTCCACACAGAGTTTCTCAGCAACGGCGCGCATGGTGGTGCCGGGACCGAGAATGTATAGCCGACCCGGCGTCATCGCCTCCACGATGCGGGTGGCAATGCCCTTGATCGCCACACGGTCGCTGCTCAATCCACCCGCCTTTGTACCCTGAATCAAGTCCGGCAAATGCGGCACATTGAGATAGCCATACAACTTAGCTGAGACTGCGCCTTCACGGAACGCCGCCTCATCGATATCCATTACTTCCAGCTCGCGCACAGGCACGCCGCCCTGCAGATAACGCAGAACCATGCGCGCCGCCGCGCGCGGGTTGGTGGCATAGACGGCAGAGTGCATTTTTACCCCAGCCGGAATGCCAACGACAGGAATGCAATCGCCAATGGCGCGGACCATATCGCGCGCCGTACCATCGCCACCGGCAAATATCAGAAGATCGACTTCAAGGTCCGCCATCTCTACAGCAGCACTCACGCTGTGTTCAGCATTCGTGTCTATACCGGTTCGAGTGCCGACAACCCGCGGCTCAAATCCCGCCGCGCGTGCCTCAGCCTCGCCCATATTGCCTGGTGCCACGATGATCTCGATATCGGCGTTTCCGGCAGCAATAGCGGCGAGCGCTTCGCCGGCACGGAGCGGTGATTTGGGTGTAGCACCCAATTCCCGAGCGCGGGATATTATCTTGGACGTATCGCTGCCCTTGAGACCAACCGCGCCGCCCATCCCGGCAATAGGATTGACGATCATTCCAAGACGGAAGGCCGCCATAGCCTGGCGTCAATAACCTCCCTGGTGACGCTCGATCTTGCGCCGCTGATCCGAAGTCCACATCGCCTTCTTGCGCCGATAACCGCGATACGAGAATGCCCAGCAGTCGGGATCCTCCGGCACATCATGATCGATCTTGGTCGTCGCCGCGTTATAGGGTCCGCCCTGCGCCTTTTCCGTATTGTCATATGCTTCCTCGGCGATGGAATTAATCGCATCCAGCATATGGTCCATCTCCTCGATGGTCAGAGATTCGCCGGGCTCCATGGTGAAGGGCTCCGGCACCAACATTGGCATATGGCTCGGCATGCAGTGCGGCACGCCAAAATCGACCATGCGATCGATCACATTATGGCTTGTGACGCCGGTTTCCTCGGACATCTTTTCAAAGCTGTAGCGCACCTGTTCAAGCTTGGGGTAATTATTTGCTGGCCAGGGAATGGTGACGCCAGGAATGCCTCGCATTTTGCTGAGCATGTAATTATTGTTGATTACTGCCGTCTCGGCCACCGCGCGCAGGCCCTCGGCGCCCAGGCTCATTACCCAGGAATAGGCCTTAAGCACCGCGTGGACGTTGCCGACGAAAGCGCGGATGCGGTCGATGCCCTCGCCTGGATCGTAATCCAAATGATAACGACCCTTATCGTCCTCGGCGACGATGGGGCGCGGTAGGTATTTGCGCAAATGCTCCTTCACTCCGACCGCAGCACAGCCCATGCCGAGGGAGCCGTGCGGCGCCGAGAAAGTCTTGTGCAGATTAAACTGACACATGTCGAAGCCGGTATCGGCGGCGCGCACCACACCCAAAAGCGGGTTGCCATTAGCTTGGTCATAAGCGCACAGCCCACCAGCCTCATGCACAAGGTCAACGAACTCGCAGATATGGGGATTGAACTGTCCGGTATCCTCCGGGTTGGTCAGCATAAGTCCGGCGGTGCGCTCCGAGATTGCCGCCTTCAGTGCTTCGACTCCAGCAAAACCCATATCGCTAGGCATCAGGGTAATAACCTTGAAGCCGGCAACGGCTGGCGTCGCCGCATCCGCGGGATGGGAGAAAGAGGTGGTTATGATCTCGTCACGCTGATCCAACTCGCCACGTGATTCATGATAGGCGCGAATTAAACAAGCATTGGTGTATATGCCTTGCGCCCCCGAGGCCGGCTGAAAGGTGAACTCGTCCATGCCCGAGATTTCACACATTATGCGGTTGAAGCGGTACATCAGCTCGAGGAGTCCCTGCAAGCTCTCCTCGGCTTGAAGCGGATGGAGATCGGCGAGCCGCGCGCCACGCGCGATATGCTCATGCGCTTTCGGACTATATTTCATCGTGCAGGTGCCCATCATGTCGGTTGTGACATCAAAGCCCATGGTCATCTGCGAAAGCCGCAAGAAATGGCGCAGCACTCGGTGTTGCGTCACCTCCGGCAAATCAGGCGCCGATTCCCGACGCGCGCCGGCCGGCACCTTTGCCGCCACATCGCCGACCACCGCCGCGATATCCGCATCCACAGAAGGCGGCACAATTCCCCGCGCGCCAACCTCACTCAATTCACTAATCAGCGGCTCGTTCCAACGTGCCGCGCGAAATTCGCCCCTCCGCCCGCTCATGACAGCACCTCCCTGAGGCTATCGACCAATCTATCGATATCTGACTTGCTGTGAACTTCGGTGACGCAATAGAGCGCAGCCCGTCCAAGCGTCTGAAAGTCGCTCCTTAAATCCTTGCCGCCGAATATATCATGTTGAAGAAGCGCCGCGTTGATGTCGGCAACACTCTTGCCGGAGGTGCCGAAATCAACGATGAACTCCTTGAAGAAATGACCATCTAAGTGATGAACATTTGCGCCCTCCAAGCCGTCGATACATTCGGCAGCATAACGCGCGCGTTGCATGATCCCTTCGCCCACTTCCTTCATACCCTGCGGCCCCATTAGCGATAGATAGACCGCCGCGCCGATCCCCCATAGCCACTGAGTAGTCCCGGCATAATCCTCCGAATCATGGCGCTTGTCATAGGAAGTACGTTGCATGGTCGACCAAGCAAAGCCGAACTCGTCCTCACCCGCCGCCGGCGCTATGCTCATCATGATCATCGGAAACTCGTTAATGAAACGCTCCTCGTCGCGGCTAGCGATAAAACCGCCACAACCACCACCTGCATACATGTGTATGCCCAGCGGCTGAATATCACCGCAAACGATATCGGCACCGTAATCCGCAGGTGCGGCAAGCACGCCGAGACTTATCGGATCGACGCCGACCACCAGCATGGCTCCAGCATCGTGGACCATTTCTGCGATCTTCGCACCGCGATCTTCGATCAGACCAACAAAGGCGGGGTTCTCAAAATAAACCGCACCGATATCGGAATTGAGCTTGGATTTGAGATCGTCGAGATCCATCAGACCGGTCGACGGGTCTACACCAACTGCTTGGAGATTAGCCACCGGTTTGGTGAAACCGCGAATTTGCGAACGTTTGTCGGCGCTAAGACCGCCAGAAAGCAGAATACCTCGTCGGCCGGTGATGCGGCAGGCCATGGTAACGGCGCTGTTCACGGCTGCGCCCATGTCATAAGCCGGCGTGCCAACAACTTCCATACCAACCAATTCGCCAATCAGACTTTGAAACTCGAAGATCGCTTGGTTCTTGCCATGGTCTGAATAAGTGCCACCACCATAGGCGGTGAGAAATTCGCCACGTCCTGTGATCTCATCGCAAATTGCCGGGACATAATGCTGCCAGCAGCCGGCACCGCAAAAATTGAGCTGTTCTCGGCAGGAAGTGTTCTTGGCAAGAATGCCGTCAACATGGCTGCGCAAATCATGTTCCGACGGCAGCGCATTGGGCAGGTTCAAGAGACCTTTCACACGCAAGCTTTCCGGCACCGAGGCGTAGAGATCGGTGACACTGGCAACACCGATCTCGGCGAGCAAGCGCTTGCGCGCCTGAGGCGCCGCGTTGGGCACATAAGGGTGAATGAACCCGTTTTCGTCGTTCATGAGTTTTTCTCCCAGTCTTGTTCTTTGGCGCTTAACCACTCATCATCAGAATAAGCATATGAGACGGGCTCACAAGAGAGATTGCCGTAGTGTCGACGATACCGAGGGTGAATGCAGCGTTGAAGTTCCAATTGAGAAATTTGCCTACAGGGGCGATGAGGGGGGAAAACAACGATCAGCGCTAACTTTACCAGTTGATAGACAAAGTTTTTGAGCGCACGGGAGATAGGTAAGCCCAGTCGCTTTAAACTTGCCGCGCCATAGCAAACGGTGATGAGAACAAAGGCCGAAACCACCGCCGTCAGCAGGGTCTTCATGCGGGAAAGTCCGACTCAGTCGGATACGAAGCTGTCGATCACCATACCGGGCGGAGTGTCGGCAACATATTCCTTGCCGTCAAACACGTGACGGCCATTGACCCAAACACCGTGCACGCCCGCGCCGTCCCGGATTAGTCTGCTTTCACCGCCCGGAAGATCGAAAGCCCGGCGGAGCGGCCCGCGCGCCACTTTCGCCGGATCGAACAACATGAGATCGGCAAACGCGCCGGAGACAATGCGCCCACGGTCCGGAATACGGTAGAGATCGGCAGGCAGGCTGGTAAGCCGGCGAATCGCATCGGAGAGTTCGAACGAGCCACGCTCGCGGACCCAATGGCCAAGCAGATGAAGACCATACCCGGCATCGCATAGATAACGCAGGTGCGCGCCACCATCCGACAAGCTGATCAGGCTGCCCGGTTGCCGCATCAATTTTTCCACCTCATCCTCGTTGGTGTTCATCAGACCAGCGGTATAGACCGTCTCCAGCCCTTCATCTGCCGAGAGATCAAAAAAGGCGTCGATCGGGTCCTTCCCCTGGCGCTTGGCCAACTCCGATACAGTGAGGCCCTCCAATTCACGGTTCTCCTCGCGTGCCGCCATAGCAACCTCGACCGTCGACCAATCACCGAAGAAGAGTTTCCCCTTTTGCGGTGTCTCGAGATCTTGGCGAAAACGGTGGCGGAACTCGGCATCGCGGATCTTGCGCTCGAACCCTTCATTGTCGACATTGATCAGGGGTGCCCAAGCATCGAGGCTTTGCATGGGGAAGGCGGTGGGTAAAGCAAAGTCCATACTGAGCGGCTGGCATGAAACCTGTGCCCAGAGCTGGTGTCCGCGAGCCTGTGCCTCTGCCGAATCCTCTACCATCTTAGGAGCGCGGTCGGGAAAGGCGTCGTTATATAAGGCAGCCGTCTGGAAGACCGGGCAATGATTTTCCGCGGCAAGAGATTCCATCACTTCCGTCGTCAGGTTTGGTCCGACGGTAACTTGAAACACGCCGCGCGCCTTTTCACCGAGCACGCCGACGAGTGTCCGCAACTCGCTCTCCTCCGCAAGACGCGAAGGCATCGGCACGCCGCGATCGCCATGATGATTTACCGAGGTGGAAGTTGAAAAACCAATCGCACCGGCATCCATTCCACCGCGAACGAGACCACGCATTTCAGCTACCTCGGCCTCCGTTGCTGCGCGGTCGGAGGCCTCATCTTTCATGACCATAGTGCGTACAGCTGAATGACCAATAAAGGCGCCAACATTCGGCGTTACGCCTTTGCACCGCAACAAGTCCAAATATTCCGAGAAGCTCTCGAACTCCCAATTAGTACCGTTCCTTAGCGCGGTGAGCGACATTCCCTCGACCTCGGCGAGGTTACGCGAGATCAGATCGCGGCAGTCCGGCGGACAGGGAGCAATAGAGAAACCGCAGTTGCCGACCACAACGGTGGTGACACCGAGCGCCGGCGACGGGGTAGCGTTCGAGTCCCAAGTCAGTTGCGCATCGTAATGAGTGTGAACATCAACGATGCCTGGCGCGAGCACCAGTCCGTCGGCATCGACCCTCTCGCGTGCATCGCCGTTAAGCTTGCCGATCTCAGAGATGCGCCCGTTCTTAACTGCGACATCCGCCGTGTGCAGCGGGCCGCCCAGGCCGTCGGCGACTTGTGCGCCCTTGAAGACCATATCATACATGATGTTTTCGCCGCTCTCTCTAAGGTGCTTCGACAATAGCAACGCCGATCATGGAATCGCGCGTGATCAATTTGGCAAGTTTCTCTTGGCTCATTCCTTCCGTACCATCGGGCCGGCGGGGCAGCACGAGATAACGCATATCAGCGGTATTATC
>CAZUXZ010000035.1:0-8627 GCA_964624055.1 uncultured Rhizobiaceae bacterium
GATAAGGATTTGCGCCTTATTGGCCAGGCCGAGATGAACCCTGCAATTATCTGCGCTGGGCTTCATACAGTGCCCCATTGCGTTGAAGAGTTAGGTATCGAAAACTTCCACCCTGGCGATGTAGTGGTTCACAACGATCCCTATCGCGGGCAATGCCACATGCCGGAGCATCTTTTGATGAAGCCGGTCTATATCGGCGACGACCTGGTCGGCTTTGCCGCCAATATTGCGCATGTTGCGGAAATTGGCGGCATGGCGGTCGGTTCCTTTGCTAGCACGGCGACAGAAGTATTCCAGGAGGGCCTCCGCCTGCCGCCGGTCAAACTCATGGAGGGTGGCGAATATGTCCAAGATGTGTGGCGTATCGTTATGGCCAATCACCGCACGCCCAATACTACCTGGGGTGATTTCCATGCCATCATGGGCTCTCTTACGACGGCGGAGCGTCGCCTCCAGGCCCTTGTCTCACGGCTCGGCTTTGATGCCTTTCGGCGTATCGGCGATGCGTTGATTTCACATGCTGAGGATTGGATGCGTGCAGAGATCCGTAAATTGCCTAACGGTGTCTACCGCTTTGAGGATTTTTTTGAAGACGATGGCGTCGTCGCAAAACCTTATTATATCCGCTCACGGGTCGACATTATGGATGATGAGATCGTCATTGATCTTTCGGAATCAGACGACCAGGCGCTCGGGCCGATCAACGTTACTTATGTTGCCACTGCTGCCGCGGGTTGCACCGCCGTGCTGCAAAGCATCGGAGCGCGCGACGTACCACTCAACAAGGGCTGCTTCAAGCCGATTAAGGTGGTAGCGCCCCCGGGGACGGTGGTTAACCCGGTCTTTCCTGCCCCGAGTGTTGCGGGAAATACGGAAGGCCAGCCGCGCGTTATCTCGGCAATCCAGGGCGCGTTGGCAAAAGCTATTCCAGATCGGGTGCCTGCGCCAGAAGGCGGTACTGCGTGCAATCTGTTGCTCGGCGGGGTTCATCCAGATACCGGAGAGTTCTACACTCAGTATCAGCTTGACGGTGGCGGTTGGGGAGGCGGGCATGGCCGTGACGGAAATAGTGCGCAATGCATTGCCCATGGCAGCACCATCCGCACCACGCCGGTAGAAGTTTTTGAGAGCCGCTTTCCCCTGCTTAATTTATGCTACGAATTGCGCCCCGATTCAGGAGGCGCCGGTACTTGGCGTGGTGGCCTCGGTATCCGCCGAATATTTGAAATAACCTCAGACGAGGTAACTGTCAGCGCGCTGTTCGACCGCATGACTTATGGCGCGTACGGGCTTGATGGCGGCAACCCGGGAGCTCCAGGTGGGGTTTATATCTGTCCAGCAGGCGAGAAGGAGTTCCGCACCACGGTTGAATTATTCGGTACCGTGAGCCCGTCCAAATTCGTCAACATTCGCTTAAAGCGCGGCGATCGCATCCTCGTCCATTCGCCGGGCGGTGGCGGTTTTGGTGCGCCCAGCGCGCGTGACGAGGAAGCGCTCAGACAGGATATGGCAGACGGTTTCGTCTCCTCTGCCGGCATTTCATCCTATGAAAAGGATGGCTCGCTCTATTGACAGGTTCGAATTGCCTGTGATTCGTTAATTCCATGGACCAGACGATTCGTGAGATTCGCAAACGTGCGCGCTTTCTAATTGCGCCGCTGCTTGGCTCGTTAGCATTGGTTTATCTTATTTATTACGGCATTCAGGGCGACCGTGGGCTACTTGCCTGGATTCAGCGCGGTCAAGATGTCGTCGTGGCGGAACAGAATTTGTTGGTGCAGCAGACGCAGCGCGACGCTCTGGCGCACAGGGTCGCTCGATTGCAACCGGAAAGCCTTGATCTCGACCTACTCGACGAGCGTGTCCGCGCAGTTCTCAACCTTGCAGATCGAGACGATATCATCTTGCTGGAGACTCCAGAGGAAGAATAAGCAAAGTATTCGCATTGATATTTATATATGCTTGCCATGGCAAGTAAATGTCATGCGCGGCTCTTGCCAGGGAACCGCACCGGAGGTAGCTTGTGGCTCTTGAAACCGCGAGAAAAGCTATGGCTGGTAGTAAGAAGAAGGCGAAGATTTCAAAATCCAGCAAGTCGCGGAGCGCTAAAGCCGCGGCATCGCGCGAGACCCTTGAAACTTATTTCCGCGAAATGCTGATGATCCGGCGATTTGAGGAAAAGGCTGGCCAGATGTATGGCATGGGCCTGATAGGCGGCTTTTGTCACCTTTATATAGGACAGGAAGCGGTTGTAACCGGAATTCAGCATGCGCTTGAGCCGGGTGATACGGTTATAACGGGATATCGCTGCCATGCCCACATGTTAGTTGCCGGGGCTGATACCAAGGCGGTTATGGCAGAACTGACCGGACGCGCTAGCGGGGTATCCAAGGGTAAAGGGGGCTCGATGCATATGTTTGCCCCGGAAGGTGGTTTTTATGGTGGTCACGGTATCGTCGGTGCGCAAGCGCCGCTTGGCGCCGGTCTTGGTTTTGCGCATAAATATCGCTGCAACGATAGGGTCTCCATAACCTATTTTGGCGATGGTGCCGCCAATCAAGGGCAAGTTTTCGAAGCCTTTAACATGGCAGCCTTATGGAAGCTGCCTGTAATTTTCGTCATCGAAAATAATCAATATGCGATGGGCACCTCCGTCAAGCGCTCAACCGCGGTTCAGGAGCTTTGTCAACGTGGCGAAGCTTTCGGAATTCCTGGTCAGCAGGCCGACGGCATGGATGTGCTGGCTGTTAACTCGATAGCCGATGAGGCAGTAGCGAAATGCCGAGCTGGCGAGGGCCCGGCGCTTCTTGAAATGATGACTTATCGATATCGCGGTCACTCTATGTCGGATCCGGCAAAATATCGCACCCGAGAGGAAGTCTCGAAGATGCGTCAGGAGCGCGACCCTATTGAGCATGTCCGTGAGATGATGATATCGGCAGGCTATGCTGACGACGATACGCTTAGGGATGTAGACCGAGAGATCAAGGCCGAGGTCAACAACGCTGCCGAGTTTGCGCAAAATAATCAAGAACCCAATTTGGGCGAAATCCATACTGACATTGTTGCTGTGGATTGAGTGAGAGCGGCGAATATGACTGAATTGACAGTCCGCGAAGCGCTCCGGGATGCGATGGCTGAAGAAATGCGCGCCGACGATGACGTCTTTCTGATGGGCGAGGAGGTCGCCGAATATCAAGGTGCCTATAAGGTAAGCCAAGGGCTACTGGAAGAGTTCGGTGCCCAGCGGATTATTGATACGCCAATCACCGAGGCGGGCTTTGTGGGCATTGGCATAGGTGCCGCCATGGCCGGCCTCAAACCTATCGTCGAATTTATGACTTTCAATTTCGCCATGCAGGCAATCGATCAGATCGTCAATTCTGCCGCAAAGACGAGGTATATGTCAGGTGGTTTGGTGACCGTGCCTATCGTGTTTCGTGGCCCGAACGGTGCTGCTGCGCGTGTCGCAGCGCAACATTCTCAGTGCTATGCCGGCTGGTACGCCCATGTGCCCGGCCTTAAGGTCGTGGCGCCGTTTTCGGCGGGTGATGCTAAGGGCCTCCTGAAATCTGCCATCCGCGACTCCAACCCGGTAATCTTCCTGGAAAACGAAATTCTCTACGGTCAGAGCTTCGAGATGCCAGATGGCGGGGACCATACCGTTCCCATTGGTAGCGCTAATGTATTGCGACCGGGAAGCGACGTCACCATAGCCGCTTTCTCTATTATGGTAGGCAAGGCACTACTTGCAGCAGAAAATCTCGCTGGTGAGGGCATTGATGCCGAGGTAATCGATCTGCGCACGATCCGTCCCCTCGACGAAAATTGTATTATTACTTCCGTCAAAAAAACTAATCGATTGATAACCGTCGAGGAAGGTTGGCCAACAGCGGGGGTCGGCGCGGAAATTTCTGCCATGACGATGCAACGCGCCTTCGATTTTCTCGACGCGCCAATAATACGCATTTCTGGCGACGATGTGCCACTGCCCTATGCCGCCAACTTGGAAGTTGAAGCGCTACCGCAGGCGAATGACATTGCAGCTGCGGCGCGAGAACTATGTTACCGGAAATGAATTAACTGCGTACCAAAGTGCGGAAAATAATACGAAGGAGATCCATCCCATGCCGATAAACGTGCTCATGCCGGCCCTATCGCCCACCATGACCGATGGCAATATCGCGAGTTGGATTAAGAAGGAAGGCGATGAGATCTCTGCCGGTGATCTGCTTTGCGAGATCGAGACCGATAAGGCGACGATGGAAATCGAAGCCGTTGACGATGGCGTACTTGGCAAGATCATTACACCGGACGGTACGGAGAATGTGCCAGTCAATGCGGTGATCGGCGTCATTCTAGAATCGGGCGAGGATAACTCAGCCCTCGATGGCTGGGAGACCTCCGCCGTTGAAGCCGCGCCGCAAGCTGCTGAAGAAGCGCCACCGATCGAGAAGGTTGCCAAGGTAAAAGCTCCTTTAGCCACCGCTCCGTCGCAGCTACTTCAGGGCCGCATTTTTGCAAGCCCTCTGGCACGCCGTATGGCCAAACAGTCGGGTCTTGATCTTGAGACTGTATCTGGCAGCGGCCCTAATGGACGCATCGTCAAGGCTGATATTGAGGCCGCACTTGCGGGTTGCGCTTCTGCTCAACTGCCGTCAGCTGCACCCGTGACGGAAGAGCTGCCCGTGCCCGCGTCAATGGCCGCTATCGGACCCTATGAGGACATGCCGACCAGTAATATGCGCAAGGTCATCGCCCAACGCCTACAAGAAGCAAAACAAACCGTGCCGCATTTTTATCTGACGATAGACTGCGAGATCGATGAACTCTTGAAGGTGCGTCAGGAACTTAATAGCCGGTCAGACGCTTACATGCTCTCGGTCAATGATTTCGTCGTGCGTGCCTCGGCCCTTGCTTTGCGCAAGGTGCCGGAATGCAATGCCTCATGGATTGATAACGGGCTCCGGCGATACAACAGCGTCGACATCTCTGTGGCTGTCGCCATAGAGGACGGGCTGGTAACACCGATCCTGCGCAACGCTGATCAGAAGGGGTTAAGTGCTCTATCTGATGAGATGAAAGAACTGGTCGGTCGTGCCAGGGCAAAACCGATGAGCCTTGCACCGGATGAATATCAAGGCGGCACCTTTAGCATCTCCAATCTCGGCATGTACGGCGTCAAGGAATTTGTTGCAATCATCAATCCGCCGCAATCAATGATTCTCGCGGTCGGTCTAGGTGAGCAGCGGCCGGTGGTGAAAGACGGAGCGCTAGCGGTCGCGACCATCATGTCGTGCACTCTTTCAGTCGACCACCGCGTGGTCGATGGCGTTGTAGGCGCCAAATTCCTTGACGCCTTAAAGGGTCTCATTGAGGACCCATTGACTATGCTGCTCTAGTCGCCGGACGTCAGCGCGGAGGTTATTATGGCTGATCAAAACTTCGACACCGTCATCCTTGGTGGCGGACCAGGCGGCTATGTGGCCGCAATTCGTGCCGCTCAACTCGGCATGAGAACGGCCGTGGTCGAGCGAGAAAACCTTGGCGGCATTTGCCTTAATTGGGGCTGCATCCCGACCAAGGCGTTGCTGCGTGTCTCCGAAATTCGCCATATTCTGGACCGACTGGACGAATTCGGACTCTCCGCCGGCGAAGTAACGTTCGATCTCGAAAAGATCGTCAAACGCTCGCGCCAGATTGCGGGTCAGCTTTCCAATGGAGTCGAATTTCTAATGAGGAAGCACAAGGTCACCGTGTTTAACGGTGAAGGGCGGCTTCTTGGCAGCGGCAAATTAGAGGTTGCAAAGAACGGAAAGACTTTTAGCGAGCTCACTGCCAAGCACATCATCATTGCTACTGGCGCGCGGGCACGAGAGCTGCCCGGCCTCGAAGTCGATGGCAAGCTGGTATGGAGCTATAAGGAGGCGATGGTCCCAAAGACGATGCCCAAGCGTCTGCTCGTCGTTGGCTCCGGCGCTATTGGCATGGAGTTCGCCAGTTTTTATTCCGATCTCGGCGCCGACGTGACGGTAGTAGAAACTCTGCCGCGCATCCTCCCTGTCGAGGACGAGGAAATCTCCGCTCTCGCCGAGAAGCAGTTCAAGAAACAGGGGATGACCATATTTACCAGCGCTTCGGTGGCGATGCTTAAGAAGAAGGGTAAGAACGTTATGACCGCCGAGATCAAGATGGCGGACGGCAAGAGCATTAAGCATGACTTTGACCGTGCTATTCTTGCTATTGGCATCACCGGTAATGTCGAAAATATCGGTCTGGAGGAATGCGAGGTAAAGGTTAATCTTGGTCATATCGAAACCGGCCAGTGGATGGAGACTAGCGCGCGTGATATTTTTGCCATCGGCGATGTCACTGGCCCGCCCTGGCTAGCACATAAAGCGATGCATGAAGGCGTGCTTTGCGTGGAGAAAATCGCCGGCGTCGAGGGCGTCCAAGCGCTTGAGGCCTCTCACATCCCCGGCTGCACCTACTGTCGTCCGCAAATTGCATCCGTTGGCTTAAGTGAAGAAGCGGCCATGAAAAAGGGCCATGAGGTGCGCGTCGGACGTTTTCCATTCATGGGAAACGGAAAAGCCATTGCCCTAGGCGAGGCGGAGGGCATGATCAAGACAGTGTTCCATGCCAAGTCGGGCGAACTGTTAGGCGCCCATATGATTGGAGCGGAAGTCACCGAGTTAATTCAAGGCTATACAATTGCAAAGACCATGGAATGTACCGAGGCTGATTTGATCCACACGATCTTTCCGCATCCGACTCTTTCGGAAATGATGCATGAATCGGTTCTTGACGCATTCGATCGGGTGCTCCACATCTAGCAGATAGACATTGATGGCGCTTTGCATGACCAAATCTACCGTGACATCGACAAAAGAGCGGCTTGAGCGTGTGCCAAAACCGCCCTGGCTACGCGTAAAGGCACCCAACTCGGCGGAGTATCATTCAACTCGTAAGCTGATGCGTACGCACAAGCTCAATACCGTGTGCGAGGAGGCGGCATGTCCCAATATCGGCGAGTGTTGGGCACAGGGTCACGCCACGGTAATGATTCTTGGTTCGGTCTGCACCCGCGCCTGTGCCTTCTGTAATGTTGCAACTGGCCGCCCTGACAAACTTGACCCTCATGAACCGGAAGAGCTGGCGCGGGCGGTTGCGACACTTGGCCTCTCCCATATGGTGATCACCTCGGTCGATAGGGACGATTTAGAGGATGGTGGCGCAGGGCAATTCGTACGCTGTATTGAGCGGTTACGCGAGGCCTCGCCAAAGACGACCATTGAGGTTTTGACACCGGATTTCCGCAACAAGGAAGGCGCTCTTGAAGCCGTCGTGGCGGCTAAGCCCGATGTGTTCAACCATAATCTCGAAACTGTGCCCAGGCTTTATACGGAAGTACGTCCGGGCGCGCGTTATTATCACTCTCTGCGCCTTCTCGATCGGACGAAGGAACAGGATCCATCAATTTTCTCCAAATCCGGTATTATGGTCGGTCTGGGAGAGGAGCGCCGCGAGGTGCTTCAAGTTATGGACGACCTGCGCTCGGCTCAGGTCGATTTCATCACCATCGGTCAATATCTCCAGCCCACCAAGCGCCATCACGAAGTACTTCGCTTCGTTACGCCGGACGAGTTTAAGGAATATGAGCGCCTCGCCTATGCCAAGGGTTTCCTCATGGTTTCGGCGACACCGCTAACCCGCTCGTCCTATTTTGCCGGCAACGATTTTGCCCAGCTTCGTGCTAACCGCGAGGCGCAACTCGCCAGACGGAGCGGCGCTGGACGAGAAGTTTAGGCTCCGCCATGCCCAAGTATGCGGAAAGACGCGTCCTTGGCCATTCGCCTCAACAAATGTTCGAGCTTGTCGCCGATGTGGAACGTTATTCCGAGTTCCTGCCCTGGTGCTTGGGGACACGCATTACTAACCGCGATCAATCTTCACTTGATGCCGATATGCTGATCGGCTTCCGCATGATCCGCGAACGTTTCGGTTCCCATGTTGAGCTTGACCGCGATAATCACATGATCAATGTACGCTATACCTACGGGCCGTTTCGTTACCTGATTAATCACTGGCAATTCCTGACACATGGCACGGGTTGTGAAGTTGATTTTTCCGTTGATTTCGAGTTTCGCTCTCGCCTCCTTCAGAAGATCATGGGAATTGTCTTCACTGAAGCCGTGCATCGCATGGTGCGTGCCTTTGAAGCCCGCGCGCTAGAGGTCTATGGTGATCCATCCGCTGCTGAACCGCACCTGGATCCCCCTGTCCCCGCGGAATAGATTTAGGTCAAACCGTTTCGCAGCGTTCCTTTAAGACCTTCAACCCAATACCGAGTATCGTTTTAATAGTTGCCAATCGAACTGCGTCGCGGTCGCCCGAATAGACATGTCGTTCATGTCGGGTGGCTTCACCTGTGAGAGCGCAGGCATGATGCACCAGACCAACCGGTTTATTCTTTGTACCTCCGTCGGGACCGGCGATGCCAGTGACCGCTAGCGTGAGCTGAGCACGGGAGCGAGTCAACGCGCCTTCGGCCATCGCTCGGCTTACCTCTTCGCTCACTGCTCCAACACGGATAATGAGCGCTTCCGGAACGCCGAGCATCTTGC
>CAZUXZ010000036.1:0-4974 GCA_964624055.1 uncultured Rhizobiaceae bacterium
ATTTAGAGAACACCTGTTTTTCGTGCATATTATTTCTGCTTTTTGAGGTGTCCCCGATTTCTCCAGGGGCAACGTGGAGATGGACGTCCTGGGAGACCAAGAAGAGAATAGGAGAGCCATATTATGACGGATGACGAAAAGTATCTATTCGACCTGATGGGCTATCTCGTGCTTGAGCAGGTGCTCACGCTGGAAGAGGTGGCACGATGCAATGAAGCGATTGCTCTACATGCAGAGCGGCTGGTGGAGGACGAGAGATCCCTCGCCGGTGGATCGGAGGCGCTGGAGGGCACTTCCCACCGCAAGGATCTGACCGGGATGCTGGGATGGGAGCGGCCGGGGTGTGAGCCCTTCAGGGACCTGCTCGTGCATCCAACGGTGACGCCTTATCTGGAGACTATTCTCGGAAAGGCCTTCCGTCTGGACCACGGGCCCGGTCTGATTGTGATGGAAACTGGATGCGAAGGCGGCACCCTGCACGGCGGTGGGGTCGAGCGGCCGGACTTCTGCGAAGCCTACTTTTTCAAGGATGGGCGGATCTATACCGGACTGACCGTGGTGGAATATCTCCTGGCCGACGAGGGACCGGGGGACGGCGGCGTAGCGGTGGTTCCAGGCAGCCACAAGGCAAACCTGGCCTGTCCCAGGGAGATGAAACTGGGGCGCGCACATCAGCAGCATGTCGTCGAAGTAAACGGCAAGGCGGGAGATGCTGTGATCTTTACGGAAACGCTGACCCACGGCCCCCTGCCGTGGAAGGGCGCTCACCAGCGGAGGGCGCTGCTCTACAAGTTCAGTCCGGGATTTCAGGCCTACAATCGCGGGGCGTTCACCGTGACTTATCCAGATTATATCCTCGATATGACGGAGGAACAGCAGCTGGTAATGGAACGTCCCCACCGGCGCAAGAACCGGAACTGACAGATGTCGCGCGGGATGCGGAGGAATATGGCTAAATAGAAGTACCCTGCCGCCCCCCATGCCATTCGGTGAACTCCGCTGGGCCGAACCGCTGGACAAAGGCGCTCCCCAATTCGGCCCCAAGGGCTCGGCGGCCGCGATTCACGGCGGCACCCTGCTATACACGTTGACTTTTAGCGCCTGCCTGCTAAAGCCGCCCGGACGATAGGGATTATACCATCTGCCATACGCAAAAAACCGATATCATTGGGATGGCAGCCATCTACCGTACACAGATCGCGCTCCGCTTCACCAAAGAGGCTTTCGCCATCGACCCAATAGACGTTTTGGTCCCCGATTGACCTGGCGGCTTCATAGGTTGCGCGGATGATCTGCCGGCGTTTACGGCAGTCGGGGGTGTTGAAGAAATCGGGCCGACTGACAAAGACGACCGGTAGTCTGGGATGGCTCCGGCGAATGATTTGAAAAAATGGTGCGTGGGTTTTTTCAAGGTGCTCGGGATTTGGCGCATTGTGATCATAGTCGAAAACGAATACGCCCAAATCCAGGTCCGCAATGGTCTGTGCCATGATCGCTTCGCCGCGCCCGCTACCACTGAACCCCCAATTGATAAGGTGGGCATCCAAACGTCGTGCTACAATGGCAGTATAGGCATTGCCTGGACGCGACGCACACCCCCCCTGAGTGATCGAAGAGCCGTAGAATAAAATTGGTTTTTCCTCTTTAAAAGGAGAGGGCGCCTCTACCTGGCTGTCCGGATCCAGACCGATGGCTAAGTGCTGAACGCCGTTATAGAGCGGCAGGTAGATTTTCCATTCCCGCATTTTTCGTTCACGGTCGCGACAGAATAGAGCCTGCAAGTGCCTTTGCCCGTGTTCGTGCAGAACATTGGCGCAAAAGGTAGAAGCGGCGCCACTCCCCTCGAACAAATCGAAACCACCACTGCCGCTACGGGGCATGTGCGACATGTCGAGACCGCTGCGCAAGGTAGTATCAATGGCCAGAGCCAGCGAGTTGCTGCGAAAATGCAATATAGCTCCGGCTGTGTGCCAGGCTAATTCCTGCACACCTTCGTTGGCTAGTGGAAGAATGCGTTGAGGCAGTCGACAAAAATGCGCTTCTGTGTTGAACCAGGGCAAACCGCTCAGTGCAAAGGGGGGGGTATCCGCCGGGTGAAATTGGAGTGGCACACCGTCCAATTCGAGGCGGCGAAAATTCTCGTCGATTTCTTGGATGGGTTTTCTCATAAGACCTCGGAATGGTGAGTTGAAGTGGATCTTTAATTAACCAGCTCAGTCTAGTTCGCCTTCTGCTTGCAACTGCTTGATCGTTTGCTGAAAAGCCTCCACGGTCTTCTCCATATCCCCGAGATTATGAGCGGTGGCAACAGAGGCTCCAGGCCAGCCTTGGATATCCACGCCGTGTAATAATACGCCGATGCGCAGTTTCATGCTAAGGCTGGCAGGTAATGGCATTATAGGTACCCATATGAAATACTTTTCTCTTTCTGCTGCTGGCGCCTGGCGAAAGTCCAGCCCATCCAACATGTCCTTGCGACCCACCAAGACGGCGGCGCTTAAGGCGGCAAGTCCAGGCATTTTACCTATGTTGTCAAATAATAATTTTAGTATTATTCTATTTCTTCAATGGGAGCTTCGCTAGCTTCAAAGACAAAGCGAAAATAGAGAGGGATGACGCATAAGTGAAGGACCGTAATGATTTGCGTGTGCGTATAGTCCCCGCATGCTTTCCTCTTTACCAGGTACTTACTGGAAAATAAGCGAGAACGCGAGTCTTGCCAGAGTATAACTTCAGTTTTTTCAACAGAAAAAAACATGGGCACTATTAAAGAAGGAAAATATCGACATAGTGACAAATCAGATGAACTACGTCGGCAACTGGGAAGATTGGCAACAGAAGATCCCAAGCTCAAAGCGCATTTGATCGAATCCCAAGCTTTCCGACCGATCAGGAAAGAAGTATGGAAGATGAAGAGTGCAGACGATATTGAGCACGTCTCGGAAGCACTGAAAACCAGCCTGGAAACGCTGGAAATTCCCTATATTTATTGTGGGATTAACGTGGTGGACCTTTCTTTGCAGCCACCTATGGTCCACTATCACACCGCCGCCAGGAAGGGTGAATGGATAGATGCGGGGCAGGGGCAGCACAGCGATCAGGTATTGCACATTTGGCAGCGAGGCGTGCCGGCCTATCGTCTAGATCTCGAAGCGGAAGATATCTACAGTGAATGGGAAGATTTAAAGAATTCTTATGGCTATCCAATTCGCTCGGTGCTGGATATTCCTTTCTCACACGGAACGCTGGCGGTCAACAGTTCAGAGACCAATGCGTTCTCGCATTATCACATCGAGCTTCTTGGGGAAGTGGCCCAGGTCCTTTCGGAAGGTTTTATGCGCATGGAGGATTTGCGCGCACTAGAACAACGCAATCGCGATCTGGAAGGCGAAATCGATGAGCGCAAGCAGACCGAGAAGCAATTGCTCGCCTATCAAATACAACTGCGCGCGCTGACCTCTGACCTGGTGCTGACCGAGGAAAAGGAGCGGCGAGATATCGCTACGGAACTGCACGACGGCATCGGGCAGACATTGGCCCTCATCCAGATAAAGATGGGTGGATTGCGCGCTGCCGCTACTTCTACACCTTTTAGCGAGGCTCTGAAAGAAATTTACCAACTAATCGACCAGATGGCCCAGCAGTCCCGATCGCTTACTTTTGAATTGAGCCCCCCCGTGCTTTACGAACTGGGATTTGACGCAGCGGTGGAATGGCTGGCCAGACAAATGAGGCGACAGTACGATCTCCAGGTTGTCGTCGAGGACGATGGCAGCCTTAAAGCGCTGGATGAAGATATGCGCGTTATGCTATTTAGGGCCTTGCGAGAATTGCTGGTCAATGTGACCAAGCACGCCCAAGCGAGCTTGGTCACGATATCTACCTGGAGGGAAGAGGACCAGGTGTTTGTCGCCGTCGCAGATGATGGAATTGGTTTCGCTCCAGCCCAACTTGGGGCATATAAGTATTCTACATCGGGATTCGGGCTTTTCAACCTGCAGGAACGCATTACCCATCTGAACGGGAGCGTGCAGATTAAATCCGCGCCTGGCCACGGCACCCGGGTCTTGCTGGGATCGCCGCTAAAAGGGGATGGGTAAATTTGCGCCCAATATGGAATGGTGAGTGTAATTGACGGCTCTGCTCGGACTGATTGCAACGAGTAAATCTACTCTGAAAAGCTCGTCCTTGGGATTGCCGCAGGCGTCACCCTTGCCAGCAATCGAGAGCAAAAAAACTCCAGAGGCGCTATGCTCTTCAGTGGCACCTTTGCCACCAGCCCCTTGATCCGCGTGATGGGTCCCAATGTCCGCATTACCGGACTACGTATCGGCGGCCCGAATCAGAAACCGCACCTCGAACGCCATCGCATTGCTTCCCGCACCAGGCCTTGGTCGGGCGTATTTAGGGCGCCAGCCGCACCCAACGGACCCACATATTTTGGGCATCACCTGCATAATAGACGACCAGAGCGTCGTCGTCGGGAAGCACTGCCGCGAAAGGCAGGCCGAAATTCCATAGCCCCATCTGAGCCAAAAGATCGCCGGTCTGCCGACCGGGCCCCGTAGGTACAGCGTCCGATAGACGATAAATCTCCACCTCGGTATCAGCCTCAAACGGCTGGTCTACCGCATCGGCTAGTCTGGCGCGGATAGAACGACTTCCGAAGCGATCTACCCACGCCACGATGACGCGACCATCGGAAAGGATCGCGGGATGAGAAGCCTGGTCGGCGAAGCCCAGGTCTTCTGCCTCAGTCCAGCTGGCTCCCTCGTCGACACTGATTCGCCGATGCACGTTGAGGTAGGTATTAGTTTGCCTATCGTAGGTCCAAGAGAAAGTTACTAAGCGACCCCGCTCATCTAGCCCGGCCCGCTGGTCCCAGTTAAAAATTCGTCCGGTCGGATCTTGACTAACCGTCAGCGGCTCGCTCCACGAGCTGCCCTGGTCTTTGGAGTAAAGGTAGACTACCCG
>CAZUXZ010000037.1:0-12718 GCA_964624055.1 uncultured Rhizobiaceae bacterium
TCCTCGCCGCCCTCGGCATCCAACGCGGCGATCCGATCTTGGCCTTCTCACCGAAACCGGCACGGGCCCGTATCGTCGCTCTCGACTGGGTCGAAAGCGCCACCATCGAGCGGCGCCTACCCAATACTATTCACGTGCATATCGTCGAACGCCGGCCCTTCGCCCTGTGGCAGCACAACCAGCTTATCCAAATCATAGATCGCTCTGGCGCGGTGATTAATTCTCACGACGTGCCGCGCTACAGCCATCTACCACTGATCGTTGGCGCCGACGCGCCGCGCCACGCAACGACCCTGTTCGACACACTGGGTAGTGAGCGCGCAGTCGCCAAGCAGGTTGTCTCCGCCGTTTGGATCGGCGCAAGGCGCTGGGATCTTCATTTCGACAATGGCCTGACCGTCTCGCTGCCGGAAACCAGCACGGACCAGGCTTGGCGACGTCTAGTGTATCTGCTCGGTATCTATGACGTGCAGGAGGACCGTATCACTGCCATCGATTTGCGTCTCCCTGGCCGCGCTATCCTCCGCCGGAAATCCGAACCGCTGATCGACGGGAGCTCAACATGACCAGGACAAAAAGGAATAGCGACACGTGATCGCGACACTCGATTTAGGCACCTCCAAAGTTACCTGCTTCATCGCCGAGCGGGACAGTCAGGGGGATCTGCGCATTATCGGTATCGGTCAAAACACTGCCGAGGGACTGAAAGCCGGTACGGTGATCGACATGGCACTGGCGGTTGCCTCCATCAGCACCGCGGTGCACCGCGCTGAGATTATGGCAGGCCTGCGTGTCCATGAGCTGTTCGTCAGCGTCTCAGGCGGCAAACCGCAGTCGACCTATGCCGACATCTCACTCGACGTTGTAGGTCGGCAAATCAGTACAGCCGATATTCAAACGGCCTTTGACCAGGCTCGCGCTGGTAATTCCGACGAAGACCGGGAGATCGTTCACGCTATCTCGACCGCCTACGACCTCGACGGCAGTCGCGAAATCCGCGACCCAAAGGGCATGTATGGCAACAAGTTACGCGTTCAGCTTCACTTAGTAAGCGTCGCCCATGGCGGCTTCCGAAATCTGTTAAGTTGCATTACGCGCTGCGACCTCGAACTCGCGGCACCCGTCGTCTCAGCCTATGCGTCGGGGCTAGCGGTGCTAGTCGAGGACGAGAAGGATCTTGGCGTCACAGTCGTCGATATGGGTTGCGGCGGGACAAGCCTTGCAGCCTTCGCTGGCGGCGATATGACCTGGACCGCGACCGTTCCGATCGGGGGCGCCCATGTCACCAACGACATCGCCCATGGTCTAACTACGCCAGTTGCCAACGCCGAACATATGAAGCGCCTCTACGCTAGCGCCATCGGCGGCCCGGCGGATAACCGGGAAATGATTGAAGTGCCCCAGCTCGGCGAGCCGGAGCTGATATCGGCGCGCCAGATTCCGCGCTCGCTCTTGACCGGCATCGTGCGCCCGCGCCTTGAAGAGACCTTCGAACTGGTCCGCGATTATATCGATTCCTCAGGTGCGGCGGGTGCCTCGTCGCGCCGAATCGTGCTCACCGGCGGGGCCAGCCAACTGCAGGGTGTCGGCGAACTGGCCTCGGAAATTCTCGAAAAACAGGTCCGCCTTGCACGGCCGCTCCCCATCGAAGGCCTCGCCGAGGCCGTCGCCGGACCCAACTGCTCGACCTGCGCCGGGCTCCTAATTTACGCCACTGAACGGCATGACGATTCCCAGAACCGTCGGCCCCCGAGGGAACACGCAACCCCGCAACAATCCGAAGGCGCGCTGGGGCGCCTCAGCAATTGGTTGAGAGAAAATTTTTAAGCAATGGACCGGTTTTGCATCCGCATCCCTGGTGCGGCCGGCCCAATCAAAATCTAAGGGATTGACGCAAAACAACGAGTTGTTCTGGAGGACTAGATGAGCATCGACTTTGCACCGCAGCAATGGGAAGAAACGAAACCCCGCATCACCGTAATCGGCGTAGGTGGCGCTGGCGGCAACGCGGTAAACAATATGATCAACGGTGGCCTGGAGGGCGTGGAATTCGTTGTCGCCAATACGGATTCGCAATCGCTCCAACAGTCCATGTCAGAACAGCGGATCCAACTTGGAGTGAATGTCACCCACGGTCTCGGCGCCGGCGCCCGGCCCGATATCGGGCGTGTCGCAGCAGAGGAGGCACTCGACGATGTTCAACAATATCTCGAAGCTAACAATATGGTCTTCATCGCCGCCGGAATGGGCGGTGGAACCGGCACGGGTGCCGCGCCGGTCATTGCCCGCGCGGCTCGCGAGCAAGGCATCCTGACCGTCGGAGTTGTGACCAAACCGTTCCAGTTTGAGGGTATGCAGCGTATGCGTCTCGCCGAGGCGGGGCTTCAGGAATTACAGCAATATGTCGATACGCTGATCGTTATCCCCAACCAAAACCTGTTCCGCATCGCCAATGAGGACACCACCTTTGCAGACGCCTTTAATCTCGCTGATGAAGTGCTCCATGCAGGCGTGCGCGGAGTGACGGACCTTATGGTCAGCCCTGGCCTGATTAATCTTGATTTCGCTGACATCCGCACCGTGATGGGCGAAATGGGCAAAGCGATGATGGGTACCGGCGAAGCGGACGGCGAAAATCGTGCGATCGAGGCAGCGGAAGCAGCGATTAATAATCCGCTCCTCGACAATGCCTCGATTGAAGGCGCGCGCGGCGTTCTCATCAATGTCACCGGCGGCTCCGACGTCACTCTCATGGAGGTCGACGAGGCCGCCTCGCGCATCTGTCAGGAAGTTGATACCGACGCCAATATAATATTCGGTACCTCCATGTCGGCGGAGCTCGAAGGCCAGATGCGGGTTGCCGTAATCGCCACCGGCATCGATGCTGATCTTGCCCGCGAGCCGGTTCCGGAACCTTCGGACAAGGTGCACGTCCTCGGAGTCAGCAACCGCAAGGGCGGTGATCGGCCGTCCTCGGGAGTGATGGCTTCGGTAGACTTGGGTCAACGGGCACCAATCACCACAGTCACGGAAAATATTGTGCCACAAGCAGAGGCCACATCTGAGATCGCAGCGCAAGAAACCCGCTCTAATATTTTACTCAACAGCGTTGAACAAAGCTTTGCCGATGGCAAGGCAGCGGCACCACAGCCAGAGACGTTGAACATCGCCACATTGCCTGAGCCTTCCGAAGCGATCGATGTCGCTGAGCCGGCTGTCGTGTCGGAACCAGTGATAGTCGCAAACCCGCCGCTCACGCGTAAAACAGTGTCGGCTCACACATCCGGCGCTGTGCGCGCCGGTATCTCCCATCGCAAGGAGCCACTTGCAGAGACATCGGACAAGTCAGCGAGGCAACCGACCGAAACTCAGGAAGACATGCCTGCTCCAAAACATGAGCCACGTGGCACCGGCTTCATCGCCGATCCACCGGTGAACCCCGATAGGGCACCGGCCGCAGATTTGAAGAAAAACGCCGATGCGTTCAACATCGCCAGTATGGAAAATGCGGGCGGGCAAAGCCGCAAGCGGGGGCTGTCACTGTTTGAGCGCATGACCGGAAGTGGCAGAGCCCGACGCGAAGCTGCAGAAGCGAGCGCGCAAGCCACCGAAGCAGTTCTAAAGCAGCCCGCAGAACCCACGGAAAAAAAGCCCACCACCGAAAAACCGGCGATGGTGGTGGGCGGTCAAGAGCCGACCTTCGAAAACATCTCGTATTCCGATAAACCATATGAGGATATGCCACCAAACGAAGAAGACCCGTTGGAAATTCCAGCTTTTCTCCGGCGGCAAGCGAACTAGCCATTGGCATTCGGGAAAAACAACGAATCACTCGTAACATTTCGTAACAAAGAGTGATTTGAGTGCTTGAGGGGGGGGCTGTTACAACCCCCCTCAAGCAAGTCTCAGGGGTGGGCGATTCGTGTGTTTTATGGTTGATGGCAGAGATGCGGAAGACACATGAACAAGCCCTTAAACAGGAAGTTTAATTTTTTGACCAATCTCCTGCAACGTACGTTGAAAGCGCCAATTCACTGCACCGGCACAGGTCTTCATACTAATACAAAAGTATCGATGGCTCTGCGTCCGGCACCACCGGACAAGGGTATCGTCTTTCGCCGCACGGATCTGAGTACAGATGCTGAGATCAAGGCGCATTGCGACAATGTCGTCGATTCCCGTCTGTGCACGACGATAGGCAACGGCAACGGCGTCTCCATTGGAACGATTGAGCATTTGATGGCGGCGTTCGCCGGCTGCGGTGTGGAGAATGCCATCGTCGAGGTGAGCGGCGCCGAAGTCCCAATAATGGACGGTAGCGCGCGCCCCTTCGTCTTCCTACTCGAATGCGCTGGCATCGTAGAGCAAAATGCGCCGCGCCGAGCCATCCGTGTCCTGAAGCGCGTCACCGTCGGTAATGATGAGCGTTGGGCCACCATTACGCCAGCGGATCATTTCTCGATGCGCTGCGAAATCGTGTTCGACAATCACGCGATCGGCACGCAATCCTTCTCCTACGATTCCCAGAGGACTTCCTTCGAGGAAGAGCTCAGTCATGCCCGCACCTTCTGCCTTGCCGAAGATGTCGAGAAAATGCGTGCTGCGGGCCTCGCCCTTGGCGGCTCGCTCGATAATGCAGTGGTAATCGGCGAATTCGGTCTTCTGAATGAAGATGGTCTACGCTACGACACCGAATTCGCCCGCCACAAGGCGCTCGATTGCATCGGCGACCTCAGCCTCGCTGGTGCCACGTTGCTCGGCCATGTTGATTGCTATTGCGCCGGCCACGCCATGAATTACCAGCTTCTCTCGGCATTGCTTGCCGACGAAGAGGCTTGGTGCTGGACCGAGATGGAAGCGATCGCTAGTGAACGCGGCAACACCGCACCACAGGTACGCCACGCCGCCGTAGCCGCCAGCGCCTGATCCGACTCGAGCCACTCACCGTCACAGTGTTTTTGAGCCTGAACGCCCTGATTTGGTGCGACATGGCTCCCCTCGCCGGCCGAGCGTGATATAATTGCGTCGGTTTAATCTACGTGTTCGAGATCATGTCTTTCGCTTTTAATATCCGCTTAGCATCAATAGGGCGTAGTTTTGCCTACGCTATTGCCGCGTTGGTCTTGCTTGCTGCTTGCTCGGAAGACGAAGAAGTCTATCGCGAACAGCCAGTCGGTGAGCTGTATAACAACGCCATGGATGAACTTTTGGACGGCTCTTATGTCGATGCCGCAAAGGGATTTGACGAGGTCGAGCGCCAGCACCCCTATTCGGTGTGGGCGACCCGGGCGCAAATCATGGCGGCCTACGCTTATTACAAAAACAACAATTACGATGAATCGATTATCTCTGCCGACCGCTTCATCAAGCTGCACCCCGGACACCGGGATGTTGCCTATGCCTATTATTTGAACGCGGTATCTTATTACGAACAGATTTCAGATGTCGGACGCGATCAGGAAATGACCGAATTGGCATTACTTTCACTGCAGGAGTTGGTGCGCCGCTTTCCCGATACGTCTTATGCCCGCGATGCGCGCCTGAAGATTGACCTCACACGCGATCATCTCGCCGGCAAAGAGATGGACGTCGGGCGCTATTATCTGAAACGCGGTCACTATATCGCCTCCGTCAACCGTTTTCGACAAGTGATCGAACGTTATCAAACCACGAGCCATGTACCGGAGGCACTGCATCGTCTGATGGAGGCTTATCTCTCACTCGGCATGAAGCATGAAGCGCAGGTGGCTGGCGCGGTACTCGGCCATAATTTCCCGGGCAGCGATTGGTACCTCGACAGCTATGCACTGCTCGAAGGGGTCGATCTGCGCCCGGAGTCGGACGACGAATCCTGGATCAGCCAGGCCTTCGATTCGGTTTTTTAGGAACTGCCGCATGCTTCGCAGTCTATCGGTCCGCAACCTAGTTCTCATCGATAGTCTGGACCTGGAGTTCGGCACCGGTCTCTGCGTTTTAACGGGAGAAACCGGTGCTGGCAAATCGATTTTGCTAGATGCGCTCGGCCTCGCCATTGGCAACCGCGCCGATGCCCAGCTAGTGCGCTCGGGTGCGGAATCTGCTAGCGTCAGCGCGAGCTTCGAGCTTGCCATTGAGCACCCTGCCCGTATTCTTCTGGCTGATCAGAATTATGAGCCGGCGGACGAATTGATCCTGCGCCGCACCCTCAGCATCGACGGGCGCAGCCGCGCCTTCGTCAACGGTCAACCGGCTCCTCTCGCCTGGCTGCGCGAATTGGGAGATACCCTGGTGAAAATCGAGGGCCAGGCTGCCTCGGGCGGACTGTTAGATGCAAAAAGCCACCGCGCCCTGTTAGATGCATTCGCCGGCAATGGAACGGCCTTAGCACGCACACTGACGGCGCACAAAAACTGGCGCAGCGTTCTGGCAGCGTTGGAGAAATCCGAGAAGGAGCTCGCCGAGACGCGCCGCGATGAAGAATATTTGCGCCATGTCAGTGCAGAGCTGGGGGCTCTTGCGCCCGAAACGGGCGAGGAGGAGAAACTTGCCGCTGAACGCCGCCTATTGATGAACGGGCAGAAGTTGTCACAGGCCATGGCAAAAGCGCGCGAGGCGATCTGCGGCGAGGAGCCCGCGGCGGCACGCCTACGCTCAGCCGCGCGCATAGTCGAGCAGATCCAAGAAGAAGCCTGCGGCCTCACCGACGCAGCGCTCGCGGCGATTTCTCGGGCAGCAATCGAGACAGCCGAAGCGGAAGCAGCACTGGCCGACGCAGAACGCGGCCTCAATCTCGATCCGCGCCGCCTGGAAGCGGCAGAGGAGCGTCTGTTTGCACTCCGTGCAGCCGCACGCAAGCATAATACGGATGTCGAATCGTTGAGCGCCCTGGCCGAAGAATTTCGCCAACGCCTCGGTCAGATCGAGCGCAGCGATTCAGAGCTTAGCAAGCTCGTCAAAGCGAGCAAGGCCGCCCAGGGCGACTATCTCGCCTCAGCCAAGACGCTCGGCGCGTCGCGTGTCCGCGCAGCAAAGGCGCTTGATAAGGCGCTCAAAGGCGAGTTGTCGCCGCTTCGACTCGGCGGCGCAAGTTTTCGCACCCGTATCGATGCGTTAGACGAACGCGAAGCTGGTGCATACGGTCTTGAGCGTGTGCGCTTCGAAATCGCCACTAATCCGGGAGCTGAGTTTGCACCACTCGAAAAGATTGCCTCGGGTGGCGAGCGGGCGCGCTTTCTGCTTGCGCTTAAGGTCTGCCTGACCCGTTCCAAGGGTGTCACCAGCCTGGTGTTCGACGAGGTCGATGAGGGCGTCGGTGGCGCCGTAGCGAATGCGGTGGGAGAGAGGCTCGCGCGCCTTGCCGAGGGCGTGCAAGTGCTTGTGGTCACCCATTCACCGCAGGTCGCGGCGCGCGGCGTGCGGCATATACGCGTCCTTAAGAAAAGCGCCAAGAATAGCGTCTTCGCCGAGGTGGAAATCCTCGACGACGCATCCCGGCAGGAAGAGATCGCCCGCATGCTATCCGGCGCGCGAATCACCGATGAAGCACGGGCGGCGGCGCAAAGTCTCATCGCTGGCGAGTCGGCGTGACTATGCCGGTACCGAAGCCCGTTGACCAGTTGAGTAAGGTGGAAGCCGCGACGGAGCTAGAATTCCTCGCCAGCGAAATCGCCCGCCATGATGCGCTCTATTATCAACGGTCTCAACCGGAGATCGAAGACGCCACGTATGATGCCCTGCGCCGACGCAATCGCAAGATAGAAGTGCGCTTTCCCGCCCTGGTGCGGATCGACAGCCCAACCGATAAAGTCGGCGCACCGCCCGCGGTGGGTTTCACCAAGCTGCGCCATGCGGTGCCCATGCTTTCGCTCGGAAATGCCTTCGACGATGCCGAAATAACCGAATTCATCGCACGGGCACAGCGTTTCTTAAAATTGGACGAGGCGGAACCGATGGCACTCACGGTTGAGCCTAAGATTGATGGTCTTTCTGCCTCGCTGCGCTACGAGAAGGGTGTCTATGTGCGCGGCGCGACCCGGGGTGACGGCGAAGAAGGAGAGGACGTTACCGAAAATTTGCGCCGGGTTATCGACTTACCCTCGAGTCTATCCGACGGCGAGCCCCCGAAAATACTGGAGGTGCGAGGTGAAATCTACATCACTCGGGAAGACTTTCTCACGCTAAACCACGAACGCGAGGCCGAAGGCGAGCAACCGTTCGTCAATCCGCGGAACACCGCCTCCGGCGGCTTGCGCCAGATCGATCCGGAGTTGACCGCCAAACGGCGCTTACGCTTTTTCGCCTATTCCTGGGGCGAAACCAGCGAACCAGTCACCGGTCGCTATAGCGCATTCCTAGCGCGCCTTGCGGGCTGGGGCTTTCAGGTAAATTCACTCGCCCAAAATTTCGATACACTCGACGAAGGCCTCGCCTATTACCATCATATCCTCAAAGTACGCGACAACCTGCCCTATGAGATTGACGGTGTGGTGTTCAAAATAGAGCGCATCGATTGGCAGGAACGCCTCGGTGCCGCCGGGCGTGAGCCACGCTGGGCCATCGCCTATAAATTCGCCGCTGAAAAAGCACAAACGGTGCTGAACAAAATCTCTATTCAGGTCGGACGCACTGGAATGCTGACGCCAGTAGCAGAGCTCAAACCGGTGACGGTTGGCGGTGTCACCGTCAGCCGCGCAACGCTCCATAACGAAGATGAAATCGAGCGCAAAGACATCCGCGAAGGCGATTATGTAATCGTGCAGCGCGCCGGTGACGTGATCCCACAAGTGGTCGAAGTGATTACGGTCAAGCGCCCCACCGACTCCAAAGCTTTTGCTTTTCCGGAAATCTGCCCAAAATGCGGCTCGGCGGCCGTGCGCGAAGCTAGCGAAGCGGCGCGACGCTGCACCGGCGGCCTTGTTTGCCCGGCTCAGGCCGTCGAACGCCTGCGCCATTTCGCCAGCCGCGACGCATTCGACATCGAGGGCCTCGGCGAGAAGCAAATCAAGGCATTCTGGGAGATGGGTCTCGTGAAAACTCCAGCTGATATTTTTCGCCTGGAAGAGAACGACAAAACCTCGGATGAGCCGCTCGCCGGTCTCAAAGGCTGGAAAGAAAAATCTGTCAGCAATCTCTTCGTCGCCATCGCTGTGCGTCGGAAAATCCCTCTGGAGCGCCTGATTTATGGGCTCGGCATCCGCCATATCGGCCAGACTACAGCGCGCCTCCTGGCCCGGCGCTATGAAACTTTCGCCGCGCTGCGCCAAACACTTACTAAGGCACATAACCGCGACAACGATGCCTATTCCGATTTGCTCGATATAGATGGGATAGGCGCCACTGCCGCCAACGCCATCGTCGATTTTCATGCGGAGGAGCATAACGCCACCGTCCTTGATGCCCTCGAACAAGTGCTCGATATCCAGCCCTTCAAGACTCCTGCTGCCACATCCCCTATCTCCGGCAAAAATGTGGTCTTCACCGGCACCCTCTCGAAAATGAGCCGCGCCGAAGCCAAGGCCCGCGCCGAGACCCTCGACGCCAAGGTCTCGGGTTCGGTGTCAAAAAAAACTGATTATGTGGTAGCCGGCGAAGAGGCTGGTTCAAAGCTCAAGAAAGCAACAGAACTGGGTGTGACGGTCCTTAGCGAAGAGGAATGGCTGGAACTCAGTGGCGGTTAGCCCGTACCCCAAAGATATTGCATCGCGAGGAAAGCGCCGATGCCGGCAAAGATACCGATAAGGAGGCTGCGCTTGAGTGCGAAATAGATGGCGAGGCCGATGGCGATGGCGGTTAGGCGAATCCAGCTTTCGCTTTCCGCCAAATTTCCGGTTGGCAGGAACAGCATGCGCGAAACTAACCCGGCGAGCATAGCATAGGCGACGCAGCGCACCCAGAGAAAGACGTCGCCCTCCTGATCGAGCCGCCCGGAGACGGCGACGCCAGCGGCGCGCCACAGAAAGCTGACGGCGATGGCGCCAGGGAGCGCGGCCCACGCGACAGTCTCAGACATGGCGATCTCGCGAGCCCTTGGCCACAGCAAAGGCCAATGTGCCGCCAATAATGCCGCTCAACAACAGACCCCAATCAGAAGTCACCATATGAAAAAACGGTCCAGCGATAGCGCCCGCGGCGACCGCGAGAAGCGCGGCCATTCCCCGCGCATCTGCGAGCAACAGGACGAAATAGACGATATTGACGAACACCAGCGCGAGGGTGACATTGCCCGGCACCGCACCAGCTAAGAGATAACCCGACAGTGTGCCAATTATGCCAGCGCCGCCCGTCATAGTGACGAATCCCAGGTAATAGGCGGTCCGGCGTTCGGGCGGCAACTCCGGGCAACGCCTCAGCACCCAAACCCAGGCGTTAAAACTAACCAGATGAGACATGGCATAAAGCCAGCCGGGCCGGCGCATACCTGGGCGAAGAAGTGGCATTAGGGTCGCAGTCATGGGCATGAAGCGCGCATTGGCCATGGCGACGGCAAGAATGATGGCCAAGATACTGTTGCCTGTAGCGTAAAGTTCGATAAAAGCGATTTGACCAGGCATTGCCCACATGGTGACGAGCTGCACCAGCGCGAAATCGAGACCGAGGCCGCTTTCGCGGCAGAGCGAGCCGAAACCCATTAAGCTGATGATTAGGAGCACAGCGGGCAAACGGCCGCCGTCGGATATGCCGATGCGGTAGGCCGCGCCCTGGGTGATCTCGCGAAACTCGTCGCGCACCCGGTTATGGAAGGTCATTGCTATAGCGCGGCCGTCGCGCGCGCCGGCCTCACGTGTCGAGGAAGCTTCTCAGCTTGCGCGATCGGCTTGGATGTTTGAGCTTGCGGAGCGCCTTGGCCTCGATCTGGCGGATACGCTCGCGGGTGACGGAGAATTGCTGGCCGACCTCTTCCAGCGTGTGATCGGTGTTCATGCCAATGCCAAAACGCATGCGCAGGACGCGCTCCTCACGCGCCGTAAGGCTGGCGAGCACGCGCGTCGTGGTCTCGCGCAAATTCGATTGGATCGCCGCCTCGACCGGCAGGACCGCGTTCTTATCCTCAATGAAGTCGCCGAGATGGCTGTCTTCCTCGTCGCCGATTGGCGTCTCCAGGCTGATCGGCTCCTTGGCGATCTTAAGGACCTTGCGCACCTTATCGAGCGGCATGCCGAGGCGCTCGGCAAGCTCCTCCGGCGTCGGCTCTCGACCAATCTCATGTAGCATCTGGCGGGAGGTGCGCACCAGCTTGTTAATGGTCTCAATCATGTGCACTGGGATGCGGATGGTGCGCGCTTGGTCGGCGATCGAACGGGTGATCGCCTGGCGGATCCACCAGGTTGCGTAGGTTGAGAATTTATAGCCTCGGCGGTATTCAAACTTATCGACCGCCTTCATCAGGCCAATATTACCTTCCTGGATAAGATCCAGGAATTGCAGACCGCGATTAGTATATTTCTTGGCGATTGAGATAACGAGACGGAGATTGGCCTCGACCATCTCCTTCTTGGCGAGACCGGCTTCGCGCTCACCCTTCTGCACCGTATTGACGATGCGCTTGAACTCGCTTGGCTCGAGGCCAGTATTGCGGGCAACCTCGGCAATGTCCTTACGAATCTCGACCACGCGCGGACGCTCAGCGGTGGCAAACTTCTTCCACGCCGGATCCGACAGGCGCGAGACACGCGACAGCCAGCGTGGATCGAGCGCGCGCCCGACATAGCGTTTAATGAAGCTTTGCCGGTCGACCTTATGACGGGTAACCAGACGCAAAAGCTCACCTTCGCGGTTCTGGATGAGCTTGTTAATGCCGTAGAGCTCGTCGACCATTGCCTCGATGCAACCATTGTTGAGGCGCACCCCCTGCATCAGGCCTACCAGTTCAAGTTTGAGCTTATCGTAGCGCTTTTGCTGCACCTTGCCTAATTGCTCGTTCTTAAGCGCCAGCTCAAGACGCTGATCCTGCAAACGCGAGAATTTCTTATAGGCCGCACCAATCTGGTCAAAGGTTTCAAACACATCTTCGCGCACGGCTTCTTCCATCACCGCTAGCGATACCGTACCCTCGTCGAGATCCTCCTCGTCAGAACGCGATTCAGAATTTTCATCTGATTCTTCGCTACCATCGCCTTCAGTCTCAGTTTTTCCCGCGACCGATTCGCCTTCACCCTCGGCGGTAACGGTTTCTTCCGCTTCTTCTTCCGATTCTTCTGCCGCTTCGCCTATCTCGCCCGTCATACCGCCCTCAACAGCGGCACCGGGTTCACGGCCATAGGTCGCGTCAAGATCGATCACATCGCGCAAGAGGATGCGCCCATCTATAAGCGCCTCACGCCAGTTGATGAGCGCACGCATAGTGAGCGGGCTTTCACAAATACCGGCAATCATGGTTTGGCGGCCAGCTTCAATGCGCTTGGCAATGGCAATCTCACCTTCGCGCGACAGCAATTCTACACTGCCCATCTCCCGCAAATACATGCGTACTGGGTCGTCGGTGCGGCCTAAATCTTCGTCTTCAACCTTGGCCGGGGCTTCCGTGTCCTTGGCCCCGCTCTTGGGGTCACCCGCTGCCTCTTCGTTCTCTTCATTCTCGACAACATTGATGCCCATTTCGGAGAGCTGGGCCATGGTGTCTTCGATCTGCTCGGAGTTCACCTCGTCGGGAGGCAACGCCTCGTTCAAATCGTCCTAGCTGACATAGCCCTGTTCTTTCCCCCTGGACACCATCTTGCGAACCGGCGCGGTCAGCGCCTCA
>CAZUXZ010000038.1:0-6561 GCA_964624055.1 uncultured Rhizobiaceae bacterium
CCACTGATGGATGCGCGCCAGGGTATCGTCCACATCATCGGACCGGAGCAGGGTGCGACCCAGCCGGGCATTACGCTTGTCTGCGGCGACAGCCATACCGCGACCCACGGTGCCTTTGGCTGCCTAGCCTTCGGCATAGGCTCGAGCGAGGTGGAGCATGTGCTCTCGACCCAGACCTTGGTGCAAAAGCGCCCGAAAAACATGCGCATCGCAGTCGACGGCGAGCTGCCGATAGGCGTGACCGGAAAGGACATGATCCTCGCAATCATCGGTGCCATCGGTACCGCCGGCGGCACTGGCCATGTCGTCGAATATGTCGGCTCAGCGATCCGCGCGCTTTCCATGGAAGGGCGAATGACGGTGTGCAACATGACCATCGAAGGCGGTGCGCGCGCCGGCCTGATCGCACCGGACGAGATAACCTTCGACTACGTTAGGGGCCGTCCGTTAGCGCCTAACGAGGATCAATGGAATGCGGCAGTGGCCTATTGGAAAACCCTCCCCTCCGACGAGGACGCAGTCTACGATAAGGAGGTAACCCTGGATGCGGCGATAATCAAGCCGCAGGTGACATGGGGTACTAGCCCAGAGGATGTAGCGCCGATCGACGGAAGCGTGCCCGATCCGTCCGCCGCAGCGGACGAGAAGCAACGCGACGCGATCCAGGCGGCGATCGACTACATGGGTCTGGCCGCCAATCAGCCGATCACCAATATCAAGGTTGATCGCGCCTTTATTGGCTCCTGCACCAATGGACGCATCGAAGATGTGCGCGCTGCCGCCAAGATCGCCAAGGGTCGTAAGCTAGCCGACGGCGTAAGCGCCATAGTCGTGCCCGGCTCAGGTCTGGTAAAAGCCCAGGCCGAGGCCGAGGGGCTCGACAAGATCCTCACTCAAGCAGGCTTCGAATGGCGCGAGCCGGGCTGCTCCATGTGCATCGCCATGAACGGTGATATTCTTGAGCCAGGCGAGCGTTGCGCTTCGACCTCCAATCGCAACTTCAAGGGGCGCCAGGGGCGCGACAGCCGCACTCATTTAGTCAGCCCAGCGATGGCGGCGGCGGCGGCGATCGAAGGCCATTTCGTCGACGTACGCGACTTGACGCCCTAGGGTCAAAAAAGGAGCTAGAGATGAAAATTTTCAGAACGATCTCTGGCGCCGCGGCGCCGCTCAACATGATCAATGTCGATACCGATCAAATTATTCCCAAGCAATATTTGAGCGCGATCTCGCGCACAGGCCTGGGTAAGGGACTGTTCCACGACTTTCGTTACGATACCAGCGACAACGAGAACCCAGATTTTGCACTCAACCGCGAGCCCTATCGCGATGCTAAGATCCTTATCGCCGGCGAGAATTTTGGCTGTGGCTCGAGCCGCGAGCACGCACCCTGGTCGCTTGATGATTTCGGCATCCGCTGTGTAATCGCGCCGAGCTTTGCCGATATTTTTTTTAATAACTGCGTTAAGAACGGCCTTTTGTTGATCGTCATGGAGGAAGACAAGGTCAAGGAATTAATGGCGATGGCTGATAATCCACAAACCTGTAAAATGACCATCGACCTTGACGCACAGACCATCACGTTCACCGACGGCTCCAGCATCTCATTCGAAATCGAATCCTTCCGCAAGCACCGCCTACTGAAAGGCCTCGACGATATCGGCATCACGCTGCAGCGCAAGGACGAGATCGCCGCCTTCGAGGCGAAGCAAAAGGCCATCACGCCGTGGCTTTACCGCCTGTGACAAGTGCTAGGACAAGCCACTGACGGAAAGAAGAATGACAACAAACAGAAAAATCCTGATGCTGCCAGGTGATGGCATTGGCCCCGAAGTGATGCACCAAGTCTCGCGTATCATCGAATGGATGAACAACAATAGCGGCGCTGCCTTCGACATTCAGGAAGGTCTCTGTGGCGGTGCAGCCTATGATGCCCACGGGACCTCGCTCACCGACGAGACCCTGGCCGATGCTATGGCCTCCGACGCCGTGCTGTTCGGCTCGGTCGGCGGGCCGAAATGGGACAATGTGCCGCGCGAGGAACGTCCGGAAGCCGGGTTGCTTCGTCTCCGCAAGGAGATGGACCTCTTTGCCAATCTACGTCCAGCGACCGTATTCGACGCTCTGGCCGACGCCTCCACACTGAAGAAGGAAGTGGTCTCCGGCCTCGATATCATGATTGTGCGCGAGCTCACCGCCGGGGTCTATTTTGGCGAGCCGCGCGGCACCGATACCCTACCAGACGGCACGCGACGCGGTTTTGATACAGAAGTCTATACCCAGCCTGAAATTGAGCGGGTGGCGCGCGTTGGCTTCGAGCTTGCTCGCAAGCGCTCCAACAAGGTGCATTCAGTTGAGAAGGCGAATGTTATGGAATCGGGCGTCTTCTGGCGCGAGGTGGTGACGGCCCTGCATGCGTTGGAATATCCCGATGTCGAATTGCATCACATGTATGCCGATAATTGCGCCATGCAGCTCGTGCGCAATCCCAAGCAATTTGACGTCATCGTTACCAATAATCTGTTTGGCGACGTACTCTCCGACTGCGCAGCGATGCTAACCGGGTCTCTCGGCATGCTACCCTCTGCCTCGCTCGGCGCAACGGGCCCGGACGGACAGCGTAAAGCGCTCTACGAGCCGGTGCACGGCTCGGCGCCGGATATCGCCGGCAAGCGCCTCGCCAATCCTTCAGCAATGATGCTTAGCTATGCGATGATGCTGCGCTATTCCTTCGATATGGACAAGGAAGCGGAGCTGGTTGAGCAGGCGGTGCAGAACGTCCTTGCCGGTGGCCTTCGGACCGCCGATATCATGCAGAATAAGACCGCGCGAGTGTCAACCGATGTGATGGGCGACGCGCTGCTGAACGAATTGGGAAAACTTGCCGGGCAAGAAATCGCTGGGTAGGGATTAGACGAGGATAAAAGAATTATGGGTTACAGAGTGGCGGTTGTTGGCGCGACAGGTAATGTCGGCCGAGAAATACTCGGTGTGCTGTCGGAGCGTAGCTTTCCTGCCGACGAGATAGTCCCTCTCGCCTCGCGGGGCTCGGTCGGTAAGGAAATCTCTTACGGCGAGGATGTGACGCTCGCCGTGCGCGCGCTCGAAGATTTCGATTTTAGTGGCGTCGATTTCGGCATGTTCTCACCAGGTTCGGCAATCTCGCGCAAGCATGCGCCACGCGCCGCCGATGCCGGTTGCGTAGTAATTGACAATACCTCCGAATTCCGGATGGACGAGGACGTGCCGCTAATTGTGCCCGAGGTCAATCGCGAAGCGATTGCCAATTTCCGCCAACGCAACATCATCTCCAATCCCAATTGCTCGACCATCCAGATGGTGGTGGCGCTGAAGCCCTTGCATGATCTAGTGCCGATCAAGCGAATCGTTGTTTCGACCTATCAGTCGGTCTCGGGCTCGGGCAAGGACGCGATGGACGAGCTCTTTGACCACACCCGGGCGATCTATATGAACGACCGTAAGGAGCCAAAGCTTTTCCCCAAGACCATCGCCTTCAACGTGATCCCGCATATTGATACGTTCATGCAGGACGGCTCGACGCTTGAGGAAACCAAAATGACGAGAGAGACTCAGAAGATTCTCGACCCCGACATCTCGGTGAGCGCCACCTGCGTCCGCGTGCCGACCTTTATCGGCCATGCCGAAGCGGTAAATATCGAATTTCACGACCGGCTCAATGAGGAGGAAGCGCGGGAGGCGCTGAGCGAAGCGCCAGGCGTGATAGTGGTCGACGAGCGCGCCGATGGTGGCTATGTCACGCCGAGCGAATGCGCCGGTGAGGACGCCACCTTCGTCTCACGCATTCGCCAGGACGAGACTGTGCCCTTCGGCCTCAACATGTGGGTGGTCTCGGACAATCTGCGCAAGGGCGCTGCGCTTAACGCCGTGCAGATCGCCGAGGAGCTGGTCAGCAACCATATGAGCGCTAACCACTAGCGGGGCGCGCCGCCCCCCGGCAGCCATGACGGAGAGCGTCCAAAAACGCGCCTACCGGGCGGAAAAATTATTTCAACAAGCGCTAAAGTCCCATCGCGCCGGCTGCCTCAACGAGGCGATCCAGGGCTATACCGCCTCCCTCGCGATCAATCCCGACCAGCCGCAGGCTTATAACAATATGGGCGTGGCGCTGCGCGCTACCGGCGCCTTTCACGCCGCCGTCGCAAGCTATCAACGCGCCATCGCGATTCGGGATGACGATCCGGGTAGCCATTCTAATCTCGGCAACGCGCTACGCGCCCTCGGCCGTCACGAAGAAGCGGAAGCACATCATCGCAAAGCGATCGAACTCGATCCTGGCTATCTCAAGGCCTGCTACAATCTTGGTCTCGTTCTCAAGGACCAGGGTAAACTCAACGAGGGCATCGCGTGTCTCGAAGAAGCGGTGAAGCGCAAGCCGGATTATGTTGACGCCCATTGGGACCTCGCACTCGCACTGTTGATGAAGGGCGATCTCGAGGCCGGTTTCGAAGAATATGAGTGGCGCTGGCGCCTCGCGGAGAACCCGCCACGCCGCTTCAACAAGCCAGCTTGGAACGGCGGCCCGCTCGACGGGCGCACCATCCTGCTCCATGCCGAGCAGGGCTTGGGCGATAGCATCCAGTTCGCTCGCTATGTTGCCCAAGTCGCTGAGCGCAGCGGGCGCGTCGTCCTCGAATGCCAGAAACCCCTGGCGAACCTGTTCGCGACTTTAGAGGGACCGACGGAGATCGCCACGCGCGGCGAAGCCCTGCCCGAGTTCGACCTGCATGCGCCGCTACTTAGTCTTCCGCGCATCTTCAAGACCGGACTCGACAAGATCCCGGTCAATGAGAGCTACCTCGCCGCCGACCCAAAGTTGGGACAAAAATTTGCCGCAACGTTTGACGCCGAGAGCTTCAATATTGGCCTGGTCTGGGCGGGCAAGCCGACCCACCGCAACGACCGCAACCGGACAGCTGGTATTGAGCCCTTTATCACCCTCCTCGGCATACCGGACTGTGCATTTCACAGCCTACAGATCGGACCGCGCGCCTCAGACATCCAGGCCACCGGTTGCACCGGACTGATACGCAACCATGCCGACACCATCGAAGATTTTGCCGACACTGCGGCGCTGGTATCGGCACTCGATCTGGTAATCAGCGTCGACACCTCGGTCTGCCATCTCGCCGGTGCGCTTGGCAAGCCGTGCTGGGTGGTGGTGCCATATACGCCAGATTGGCGCTGGCTGATTGAACGCGAGGACAGCCCCTGGTACCCCTCTTTCCGCCTCTTTCGTCAGGAGAGCTTCGGCGATTGGCCTGGCGTCTTCGCCCGTATTGCTGCAGAATTGAAAGACGCTGTTAGCGCCTGTAGCCCCATGGCCGGCCGGTTGACTGACCATGCTGATCAGTCTTAAATCCTTCATATCACGCAAGGATTCGGCTGCCCACCGGGCGGCGCACCCAGGAGAAAAATTATATGGCGCTAAGGGAACGCCCGCTTTCGCCTCATCTACAAGTCTATCGGCCGCAACTCACCTCGGTTCTATCCATCTTCCACCGTCTAACCGGCGTGTTTCTGGCCTCGGGTGCCGCCATGCTGGTGTGCTGGTTGCTGACCGCCGCGGCGGGGCCGAAATATTATGCTTGGTCAGAATGGTTTCTCACGTCTTGGCTCGGCTATGCCCTCTTGGCTGCTTGGTCCTATAGCCTTTTCTATCACCTGTGCAATGGCATCAGGCATCTCTTCTGGGACGCCGGCCTCGGCTTTAGCCTCAGGGCGACATATGCCTCAGGTGTTCTAATGGTGCTCGCTTCTTTTGGCCTCACTGGGCTTTCCTGGGGCCTCGGCCTCCTCTTTTACTGCACGCGATAGGGGAGATTAGAGACATGCGCATTCAAACGCCGCTCGCCCGTGTGCGGTATCTCGGTTCCGCCAAGGAAGGCGCTGACCATTGGTGGTGGCAGCGCCTGACGGCGATCCTTCTGGTGCCACTCACCCTCTGGTTCGTCGCCTCGATCTGGTGGATAACAGTGAGCGGCGCATCATACGAGGCATTCCAGGACTGGCTCTCCGGCCCGGTGGCGGCAATCCTCATGCTGCTCTTCGTCGGTGCGCTGTTCTATCACCTCAAGCTCGGCCTCCAGGTGGTGATTGAGGATTACGTCCATTACAAGCCGCTCAAATGGGCGCTCCTAATCAGCCTCAATCTCGGCTGTCTGATTGGTGCGTTAGCAGCGCTCTATTCCGTCGTCGCTGTGGCGCTTGGAGGCTAGACGGACATGAGCACTTCCTATCCCATCACCGAACATAGTTACGACGTCGTCGTCGTTGGCGCCGGCGGCGCTGGCTTACGCGCAACCTTTGGTCTGGCTGAGCTCGGCCTCAAGACCGCCTGTGTCACCAAGTTGTTTCCGACACGGAGCCATACCGTCGCCGCACAAGGTGGCATGTCGGCGGCGCTCGGCAATATGGGCGATGACGATTGGCGCTGGCATATGTATGACACAATCAAGGGCTCCGACTGGCTCGGCGACCAGGACGCTATTGAATATATGTGCAAGGTGGCGCCTCAGGCGG
>CAZUXZ010000039.1:0-4627 GCA_964624055.1 uncultured Rhizobiaceae bacterium
GTTCCAGCCCCGGACGCATTGAAATGCGGCAGGCTGCAGGAGTATAGCCAAGAACGCACATCGACCAGTGTGGCTATACCAGGCACAAGCAGGAGCGTGACGATTTTCTCCAGAGAATGGTTAGAATGGCCAGTAGTTTAGACCTTGGTTGCAGCTTAACAGCTTTCGCTCCACTTCCCACCGGCATACAGGGGCGTTAGATTGGCAGCCTTCAGTTCGGGAGAAGTGTTATGGCCGCGAATGAGGAAATCGTTAAAACCACCTGTCCGCGCGACTGCTACGATACTTGCGGCATCGAGGTGTTGCGTGAGAACGGTCGCATCGTTTCGGTGCGTGGTGACAAGGAACACTATGTCAGCCGAGGCAAGCTCTGCGCTAAATGCCAGATCTTTTACAACGGTGTGATGCTCAACGAGCACGAGCGCTTGAAGCAGCCGCTCAAGCGTGTTGGGGCCAAGGGCGAGGGCAGTTTCGAAACGGTTTCCTGGGATACTGCAATTGCGGAGATAGCCGCGCGCTTTGGTCATATCGCCGACATTCATGGGGCGGGCAATATTCTCCACGCCCATTACACCGGCACTTGCTCGCTGATCGCCGGTAATTTTCCGATGCGTTTCCTACACCGACTCGGCGTGCGTGAGGTGGAGCCGGATACGGTGTGCAACATGGCGGGCCATGTTGCTCTCGGTTATGTGATCGGCAGCGGCGTGCTCGGATTCGACCCGCGCACCGTCAAGTACAGCGAGTGCGTCTTGGTGTGGGGCGCCAATCCCTCGGCCAGTGCTCCCCATGCGCATAGTCAATGGTTACCCGAGGCGCCCTGCCCGGTGATTGTCGTCGACCCGGTGCGACACGCTACCGCGGAAGCAGCGGATCTTCATCTGCAACTCTATCCTGGCACGGATGCGGCGCTCGCTTTTGCCATGGTGCATGTGCTCAAGCGTGAAGAGATGATTGACCGCGACTTCCTTGCCGCCAACGCCGTGGGGTGGGACGAGTTAGAGCCGACGCTTAAAGATTGCACCCCCGAGTGGGGTGAGGCACAGACTGGAGTGCCGGCGGCCGATATTGAGCTCGCGGCCAAGATGTACGGCGCCGGGCCGGCACTTCTCTGGCTCGGTCAGGGCCTGCAGCGTCAACCCATGGGTGGAAACGTCATACGCGCTTGCGCCATGTTGCCGGCGGTCCGTGGGAATTATGCCAAACCGGGTGCGGGCCTTCTCTATCTTAATGGTGGTGGCCAGAAGGGTGTTGACGGCGATTATTTGTCGGCGACCCATCTCAGCAATTGCCCTGAGTCCCTAAGCCAGATGGATTTGGCCGAATATCTGGAAAGTGCGGAGAATGCTCGTGCGTTCCTCTGCTGGAACATCAACCCGGTTGCCTCCAGCCCGGAGCAGGGCCGTCTTATGGAAGCACTCAAGCGCGAAGATCTCTTCACCGTCGTCCTAGATATCTTCGCAACCGATACCACCGATTTTGCCGATTACATCCTGCCCGCCGCGTCGTTCCTGGAATTCGATGATCTGGTTTCGGGCTATTTCAATCTCTCCTTCTCGGCCCAGGCCAAGGCGCAAGAACCGTTCGGCGAGGCGCTGCCTAATCAGGAGATCTTTCGCCGCCTAGCACGTGCTATGGACTTTTCTGAGCCCGAGCTGCAGGAAAGCGACGAAGATATCATCGCCCATGTCATAAGAGGGGTCGCGATCAAGGGAGGCTTCACGGCACTGAAAGCGAACGGAACGCTCTTTCCCAACGCGGAACCGCAACTGCAATTCGCCGATCTCATCTTTCCAACGCCCAGCGGCAAGATCGAGATTGCCAGCGCCGCCGCGGAGGCAGACGGCCATCCTCGTTTGCCCTACCCGGGTGCCGATCTGCGGCCCAGCAAGGGCCGGTTGCGGCTGATCACTCCAGCTTCGAAGTGGTTAATGAACGATTCCTATGCCAACGACCCCAAGGTCGAAAAACAACTTGGCCCAGCGACGGTTACCATTAATCCGTTGGACGCGGAGATACGCGGTCTCCTGGCGGGAAGTCGGGTGCGTCTTTCTAACGAAACTGGCGCTCTTGAGCTTGTCTTGGAGATCTCCGACATGGTGCCCGAGGGCGTCGCTCTCAGCCCCAAGGGCCGTTGGCCGCGCCGCGAAGGTCCAGCCCGCGCCAATGTGAATGCGCTCAACGCAGGAGTCAAAACCGATATGGGCGACAGCACCGCCGTGCACGGAGTGGAAGTGGCGATCTCGGCGGTATAAGAGGCAAACACTTGCCTCAGTTCCGCCACCTATTTCTTCTTAGTGAGGAGGCGGGTATTGTAGCTGCATAGCAACAGCTGGAGCTTGGTTGTCTCCTCCAGTTTCTCGGTGACCTTGATCGGAGTACTGAGATCCTTGCCGGTCCACCGGGCAGTGATTGGTGAGTAGAGTCGCCTGATGTTCTTCGGCGCTGGCCGCCCCCCCGGCGACGACGATGTCGCTATGTTGAAAATCAGGCACCAGCGGCAGCCACTGGCCCACTTTGCCGCCTAGGCAGTGATCGGCGTCACCGTATGCGTGCCCTAACCGACCAGCATCTCTCAAAGGTCGGCCACAACGGCGATATCGTGGTCGATGGCGCGGAGGATAATCTGATCCTTGCGTTCGCTTTTGGTCGCTATTACCCACCTGAACTTCGCGTTGAATTTCGTTGCTATACCGATTCCTAGAAGAATGCCTGTAGGCCAGTTTGCGCCCGGCCGAGGATAAGCGCGTGCACGTCATGGGTGCCTTCATAGGTATTGACCGCCTCGAGATTCATAACATGGCGGATGACGTGATATTCGTCCGAGACTCCGTTGCCGCCGTGCATGTCGCGCGCGGTGCGCGCGATATCGAGCGCTTTTCCGCAAGAATTACGCTTGATCAGTGAAATCGTTTCGGGCGCGAGGCGTCTCTCGTCGAAAAGTTTCCCGGCGCGCAGACAGGACTGTAAGCCGATGGTAATTTCGGTCTGCATGTCAGCGAGTTTTTTCTGAATCAGCTGGTTGGCTGCCAGTGGGCGACCGAACTGTTTGCGCTCCAAGGTGTAGTCGCGTGCTGCGTGCCAGCAGAACTCGGCTGCGCCCAGTGCGCCCCATGCGATGCCGTAACGCGCCCGGTTGAGGCAGCCGAACGGTCCGCCTAGGCCGGAGACGTCCGGAAGTTCGTTCTCCGCCGGCACGAATACTTCGTCCATTTGAATCATGCCGGTGATTGAGGCTCGCAGCGAAAACTTGCCGTCGATCTTGGGTGCGGCCAAGCCCTCCATGCCTTTTTCGAGAATGTAGCCCCGGATTACATCTTTGTCGTTTTTAGCCCAAACGATGAAAACGTCGGCAATCGGTGAATTGGTGATCCAGTTCTTGGCGCCAGAGAGCCGGAAGCCGCCGTTGCAGGATTTCGCCCGCGTACTCATGGAGCCGGGGTCGGAGCCGTGGTCCGGCTCGGTCAGCCCGAAGCAGCCAACCAGCTCGCCAGTCGCGAGGCGGGGCAGAAATTTTTCCTTCTGCGTCTCGTTGCCATAGGCGTGGATAGGGTGCATCACCAGGCTTGACTGTACGCTCATCGCTGAGCGGTAGCTGGAATCTATGCGCTCCGTCTCGCGCGCCATAAGGCCGTAACAGACATAGGAGACGCCGGCACAACCGTAACCGTCAATAGTAGCACCGAGCATGCCAAGCGCGCCCATCTCGTTCATGATGTTGCGGTCGAACGTCTCGTGACGGTTAGCTTCGAGAATGCGCGGCATGAGCTGTTCTTGCGCATAGGCACGGGCCGTATCGCGCACCAATGTTTCTTCTTCGGTGAACTGTTCATCGAGAAGGAAGGGATCGTCCCATTGGAATTTTGGGCGGGAGGTTTTGGCGGATTTACGGGCTTTGCCCGTATCGACCGCGATGCTTGCGGGCTCGCTCATGGATGGTTCTCCGTAAAGGCGTGTTCGGCACTGTCTTTCTAGCACTGCTCAGAGGGTGCTCCAAGTACGGCGCCGTGTGTCGTCGGGGCCACCAATATCGCTGGCGTGGCGCTACAATGGCGTTGTCTCCATTTCCGTGAAACTAAATTTGAATGACGCTCCAGCGCCCATACTGCGCGATGTTCCCTTTGGGATTGCCATATTACGTAAGCGCCACAGCATGCGTTTCTTGCTCGTGATTGTTCCGTTCATTACCGGTCGCTATTTAATGAACTGCGGCAAGACCAACGTGCGTTGACTTTAGCTAGCTCGCAGCGAGACTTGGTGAATGGCTGAGAGCAATGGCTGAGGGTAAAAGAGAAGTGGCACGCGCCACTTGGCGAGGTCCGGCTGCGGTGCCCATCCTGATGTTATTCGTGCTTGGACTGTCCTTTGCCTTGGTGATTGCGTTCAACCGCGTCGCGACGACCAACGGTGTTCCCTTCATCCCCTATGTCTTCTGGCAATCGCTTGGCGGTTGCATCGTTGTGCTGGTTCTCGCCCTGGCGATAAGCGGCTTGCCGCCGCTTGGCTGGCGTCATGTGCGTGTCTATCTGGTGACTGGCACCCTCAATCTTACCATTCCCTATCTGATTTTCGCCTTCGTCGCGCCTAAAGTGCCGCCGGGGATTCTTAGTCTCGGCCTCTCGCTGGT
>CAZUXZ010000040.1:0-3125 GCA_964624055.1 uncultured Rhizobiaceae bacterium
CAACAATTAGCAGCTATTCAAAACTTTTTTGAAACAGAAGCTGAAGCTAATGCTGTTCTTGGTGGGCTACAGGCTGCTATTGACGCAGGTCGTGGTACTGAAGACCCGTTTGGATTTCAAATTACAAGCTCTAATCCAAGAGGTAGGGAAGCACAACTAGAAGATGAAGAAGCTGCTGCACAACAGGCCGCTGCTAATGAGGCTTTAGGCGCACAAAATCCGACGACCGATCTTACTGGTGAAGAAGATGATACACCAGGACGGGGACGAACTGATGCTCAAATAGCGGATGAAATAGAAGCAGCACAAAATGCGGTAGCAGCGGAAGGATTAGTAGATTCTACAGAAGGTCCGACTGGTGGTGATACTAGTGGTATTGGTGGTAGTACTGATACAGGTCAAGGAGCCGATGCTGAAGCGGCTGGTGGTCCTACATCTGCTGCTGAAGCTAGTGGCAATGGTGACAGTGACGGTGGTGATGGAGGAGATTCTGGAGAAGCTGATGGCATAGGAATAGCAAAAGGCGGATATGTTAAAGGATATCAAGAAGGTGATCTAGTAGAAGATGATCAAGCAGATACACAGTTAGATTCTTTAGGTCTTGGTCCTATAGGAATAGTTGATGATCCTGATGGAACAACTGGTGTTGCAGATGATTTAGAAATGGAACTTCCAGACAAATCATATGTTTTAAATGCAGAAGCAACAAACGCAAGTGGAAAAGTAAGTATAAATAAAATGATTAAAGAAGCTATTGATATGGCTATAGCAGATGGAGTTGATCTTCCAAGTGAAATTAAAACTGCTGAAAAAGTTCCAATAAGAATTTCTAAAGGAGAAACAGCAATTCCTCATCCTTTAGGAGAATATATAGGATTAAGTAAATTAGAAAAAATGAATAATCGTGGTTTAAGAGCAAGAGAACAACGCCAAGGTCAGCAAGCGCCTGTTCAAATGGCTGCTGCTCCAACGGCACAAGAAGATTTATTAGCACAGGTTCAACAACCTGTTGTCTAATAAGAACTGAACAGATACCCGAAAGGCCCTGTTCGCAAACACCCAAGATGGATACCCAAAGTTCCCGCTTTGGCCCCAAGGAGGTATTATGGTTGATATAGAACAAGAAGAAGTAACACAGCCCACCCCATATCAGAATGAGTATAGAGGAACTCTTTTAAATTCTGATGAAGCAGAAACAGAAGAACTAAATCTTTCTGACCTTCCTGAAGAGGCAAACACTCAGCAAGATGAAGGACTAGTTTCTAAGAAACAGGAACATGATTGGCAAAAAAGATATAGTGATCTTAAAAGCTATCATGATCGTCAACGAAATGAATGGCAGCAAGAGAAAGAATTACTTGATGCTAAAGCTAAATTAGCAGAACAATCTACTTCTTTAGCTTCAATGCCAAGAACACCAGAGGAACTTGAAGAGTTTAAAAAAGAGTACCCTGATGTATATGGAGTTGTTGAAACTGTTTCTAGACTTCAAGCAGAAGAAAAAACAGCAGAAATCGAAAAGCGTATTACTGCTTTATATAAAAGAGAAGAAGATGCTAAATATAAAATGGCTGAACAAGAGTTGTTGGTTTTACACCCCGACTTTGTAGATTTAAAAAACAGTTCAGAGTTTTTATCATGGCTAGATTCACAACCCCCTACTATCTCTGACGGTATATACAAAAACCGTACTGATGCTAAATGGGCCGCTCGTATTCTCGATCTTTATAAAATGGATTCTGGAACTCAACCAAAGTCTGAATCTAAAAAACAAGATGCAGCAGAAGCAGTTTCTACTACTCGTAAGACAGTACCTGCTACTAGCAACGAAGATAAAAAGATTTGGACAACTGTAGAAATTTCCAAATTGAAGCCTCATCAGTTTGAAAAGTTAGAAGCAGAACTTGATAAGGCTGCAAAGGAAGGAAGAATAATTTAACCAAAAAGGAGACACAGTATGTCTGTAGCTAATACGGCAGGATACGAGAATCTACCCAATGAGAAATGGAATCCTGCCATTTACAGTCAAAAAGTCCTTAAATTCTTCCGTAGGTCATCTATTGCAGAAGCAATTACTAATACCGACTATGCGGGAGAAATCGAGAACTTTGGCGACACTGTGAAGATTATCAAGGAACCAACGGTTTCTGTATCTTCATATACTCGTGGTGCTGTTGTCAATACCCAAGACCTTACCGACACTGAAATTACTCTGACAGTTGATCAGGGTAACTACTTTGCGTTCAAGGTTGACGATATTGAAGAACGACAGAGCCATGTTAATTGGGAATCTTTAGCAACTTCTTCGGGTGCATTCTCGTTGAAGAAAGCTTTTGATTATAATGTACTCAAAGAAATTAACGACAGTGCTGTTCAAGGTACTGCTACTACCGATACTGGTGCGGCTGGTTCAGCTATTTCCTGTAATACAGGTAATGAAGCTGCTAACGTCCTTGCCCGTTTTGCTCAACAGTTGGACGCAAACGATGTCCCACAAGAGAATCGGTGGTTTGTCGCTAATTCTGGATTCTACGAGATTCTGAAACAGGCCGACGCTAAGTTGATGGATGCCAGTGTAACTGGTGAAAGTCAGTCAGCTTTGATGAATGGTGCTGTCACTGATCGTAAAATTCATGGGTTTACATTATATCAAACTAATGTTATCCAAACTGGTTCTACTGGTTCGGCTGCTGCGTTCACATTTGGTCCATCTGCGACTAGTGGCGAAACAACCGTTCTTGGTGGACATATGAGTGCAGTTGCTACTGCTTCTCATATTGCTAAAACTGAAGTCATTCGTGACCCAGATAGCTTTGCTGACATCGTGCGTGGTTTACACGTATTTGGTCGTAAAGTTCTTCGTGGTTCTGGTGATGGCTACAAAGGCGTCCTTCAGGGCGTCGTAGACCTAAACACGTAGGGAGGATTGAATTATGGCTACTGTAAATCGAACCTCCTCTGGTGGAGGTACTGCTAATCATCCGTCGAATGTGGCGAATGCTTATGTCGTAACATCGCCTGTACACGATACCGCTGATGGTGGTGCGGGTGGTGATGTTATTCAACTTATTGATGTTCCTGCCGATACTATGGTAATTGGTGGTTGCTTGGAAGTTTTAGAAGCT
>CAZUXZ010000041.1:0-30460 GCA_964624055.1 uncultured Rhizobiaceae bacterium
GACGCGAACGGCCTATGAAAATCTCCTGCTCGCCGGCGACTGGACGGCGACTGGACTACCCGCAACCATTGAGGGTGCAGTTCGCTCGGGCCAACACGCGGCACAGCTCGCGCTTGAAAAAATTGGAAAGTATCTCCGTTAGCCGACGCGGGTGTGGAGAAATTCGCAGCAAAGCAATTGAAACACCCCAGCAATGCACTATGCTTTTTACCCAACACGACAACAAAGGGGGAGAGCCCTTCCATGAAAAATCCGCTTGAATCATTACAATCGACCGTGGTGATGGGGTTAGTCCTCACCGTCATTATGGTTGCCGTACTTGCTGCAATCGCATGATCGCAGGGGGAAACGCATCATGGATATGAATCTTTTCGATGAAGTCTGGGGCCTATTTATGTTCCGCTGGCTACATGTGGTAAGCGGCGTCATGTGGATCGGTCTGTTATGGTATTTCAATTTCGTCCAGATCCCGAACATGCCGAAGATCCCCGATGATCAGAAACCGGCCATTGGCAAGGTGATCGCACCGGCGGCGCTGTTCTGGTTCCGCTGGGCAGCGATCGCGACGTTGGCGACCGGCCTTATCCTTGCTGGCTGGCAGGGCTATATTCTCGACGCCATCACGCTTGGCATCGTCGGCGCCGTGGAAGACGCCTTCGTGCTCAAACACACAGCCATTGGCATCGGCATGTGGATGGGCATCATCATGGCCTTCAATGTCTGGGGCGTGATCTGGCCCAATCAGAAAAAGGCACTCGGAATTATAGAGGTCGATGCGGAGGCCAAGAAAAAGGCGGCGCGAACGGCGATGCTTTTCTCGCGCACAAATACCATGCTTTCCATACCCATGCTCTACGCAATGGTCTCGGCACAGAATATCTACTAGGCGAAAGCTAGGTAACGAGAAGCCGGGCTCCCTTTTGGGAGCCCGGTCTTTTGCGGTCAAACGTTAAATCGCTATGAGGGCGACGGCTACTCGGCGTTCCTCTGCCATAAGCACATTGTAAGTGCGACAGGCGGCGCCGGTATCCATCGCGTCGGCAAAAATCGCCTTCGCTTTCAACGCAACGCGCACGTCAGCTGGCATCTGTGCTATCCTGGCGCCGCAACCGATCAACAACAGATCAATCGGCGGATCTGCAGAAAAAATGTCGGCGACGCTCGTCACCGTCAATTCCGCCATGACCGAAACAGACCAGGGCCTCACCTGCTCCGGCGTCACGATGACCGAACCCTCATAGCGCTCGCCGCAGATACGGAACCCACCGTCGCCATAATGATCAATATATTTCCGGTCAGCTGGAATTTCAGGTGTGATATCCATCCGCCCGAATCCTCACTCTAGCGCCGTCTCTTACGCCGACGCTTGTTACGTCTTTCTCGCGAAGATGAGGCGCGGCGCCGTGCACGCGAGCCGGTAGGCGCTTGATCGCGCGTGCCTTCCGCGCCTTCGGCCTCCATCTCTTCCTCGTCGTCTGTGCCAAAGTCGGGTAATGCGGCGAAACGCTGCACCGCTTCGTCCTGCACGGAGTCGTCTCGTGTCGCAGTGCGCTCGGCACTGCCAAAGCCTGTTTTCGCAATATTCGCGCCAGCACCGGGCTTGACGTAAATGAGGACGGAGCCCGCAACGAAAATCGATGAATAAGTGCCCACCACGACCCCCCAAATCATGGCAATGGTGAAATCGCGGATCACCTCGCCACCGAAGATCAGTAGCGCGCCCAGCGCGAGCAGCGTAGTCAAAGAGGTCATGACGGTGCGTGATAGGGTGTCGTTGACGCTCAAATTGAGCAGATCGATCAACGGCATTTTTTTGTATTTGCGCAAATTCTCGCGCACCCGGTCATACACCACTACCGTGTCATTCATCGAATAGCCGACGATCAACAAAATTGCGGCGACTATGGCAAGATTGAACTCGAGTCCGAACAAAGCGAACATACCGATGGTAAGTAGCACATCGTGCAAGAGCGCAATAATCGCGCCGATCGCAAAGGGCAATTCGAATCTGAACCAGATATAGACCAGCATTAGAGCGATCGCGAGTACCATGGCGATGGCCCCGGCTTGGATTAGCTCGGCGCCAACTTTTGCGCCAACTCGCTCGGTTCTTCGATAGCTCAACTCGCCGACATATTTAGAATCAAGCGCGGCACGCACGGCGGTGATCGCTGTCTGGTCCGCGGCATCATCAGCTTGGCGCTCGATGCGGATCAGCACTTCCGTATCCGATCCGAACTCTTGTAGGCTCACCTCACCGAGATCGAGATCACCGAGCGCACCTCGCATTTCGCCGATCTTGGCAGGTTCTTGGGTGCCGACCTCAATCAAGATGCCACCCTCAAAATCGATGCCAAAATTGAGTCCTTTGGCGAACAAAAGTACCACTGAAATGATCGCGAGGGCCGCTGAAACAGCAAAAAGACCCTTGCGCCACCCTAGAAAGGGAATCTCGGTCTTATCGGGCAGCAGGCGGACGCGCCACGTCATCGCATCACCCCCCCTATAACGGCAAAGTCTTTGGACGGTAGCGTTTCAGCCACCAGACCAGAATGAAGCGGCTCACCAGCATGGCGGTGAACATGGAAGTTACGATCCCAATACCGAGCGTCACGGCAAAACCCTGCACCGGTCCCGAACCGAAAATATAGAGGATGACCGCGGCAATCAGTGTTGTCAGATTTGAATCAAGGATCGTCGTAAAGGCACGTTTGTAACCAGCCTCCATGGCGGAGAAGGGTGATCTCCCACTCTTTAGTTCTTCTCTTATGCGTTCGTAGATCAGCACGTTGGCGTCAACCGCCATGCCGATAGTGAGGACGATCCCAGCGATGCCCGGCAGAGTCAGTGTTGCCTGCAGGATTGAAAGCACACCGAATATGATGATCAAATTCAGGATCAGTGCGATGTCCGCGACGATGCCGAAAAGACCATAATAAAGCAGCATGAAGACGATCACCGCCACCAGGCCAATCAAGCTAGCGATTTTGCCAGCCTCGACCGAGTCTGCGCCAAGGTCGGGACCAACGGTTCGTTCCTCTAGAATCGTCATCGGAGCCGGCAGCGCGCCGGCTCGCAACAGCAGCGCGAGGTCACGTGCGCTCTGAGTGTTGAAGGTGCCACTGATGATACCGCTGCCACCGAGAATTGCCTCGCGAATTACCGGCGCGCTAATCACTTTCCCGTCGAGCACGATGGCGAAGGGTCGACCGACATTCTCCTGAGTGACGCGGCCAAATTTTTTAGCGCCGCTGGCATCGAAGCGGAAGCTGACGACGGCCTGATTGTCCTGGAAGGTCGGCTGGGAATCGACCAGAGAATCGCCGCTAACCATGATGCGCTTGCGTATCGGGTAGTAACGCGGATCGCCCGATTCGTCGGTCTCGTCGTCGGACAGTAGGCGCATGGTTCCTGGTGGCAGCCGACCGCGCGCAAGATCGGCGTCCGAGACAGTCTGATCGACTAGATGGAAGGTCATCTTAGCAGTTTTGCCAAGGAGCCGCTTGAGGCGTTCCGGATCCTGTAGACCTGGAAGCTGGACGAGAATGCGGTCGTCGCCCTGGCGCTGAATTGTCGGCTCGCTCACGCCTGTTTCGTCGATGCGGCGACGGATGATTTCAATTGATTGGCTCAGCGCGGAGTTCTTGCGCTCAGCAACAGCCGTCTCGCTTAGGGTCACTTGGAATGCGCCGTCGTCAGAGCTGACGACAACTGCTTCTCTATCAAGGTCCTCCAGCAACTCACGTGCTTTTTCGAGATATTCGAGTTTAGTTAGTTGCAGCACAACCATTTCACCGCGCCGCTTTAGGCCGGTATAGCCGATTTTTTCGCCGCGAAGCGCCATCCTGGCATCATCGACCATTGCTTCAATGCGTTCCTCCATGACCTTTGCAACCTCGACCTCGAGGAGAAGATGCGAACCGCCCTGGAGATCAAGGCCGAGATTAACCTGCTGACTTGGCAGCCAATCGGGATAGGACGTGCCGAGTGACTTCTGCGAAAAAATATTCGGGACAGCAAACAGAACCGCTGCCGCGCACATGAGCACGACCGCAATGACTTGCCATAAACGTATACGCAGCATGCGTGGAGGCTACGGTCCGGGCGACGCCGCTTCCAAGCCGCTAGTTCTTGGACTTGTCTCCGGAGGATTCATCTGTCGGCTCTTCTTCCTCGAATTCGCCATCGTCCTCGTACTCCTCCTCATAGCCTTCCTCGTAATCCTCGTCTTCATCCTCTTCGTCGTCGAAGTCGGAATCAGGGCGGCGGATTACTTCGGAAATCATCGTACGCATTACTCGGACGCGGACATCGGGCGCGATCTCTACCAAAAGATTGTCATCCCGGCCAATCTTGCCCACATGGCCTACAATACCGCCATTGGTCACCACGTCATCGCCTCGAGACACCTGATTAAGCATTTCGCGGTGTTTCTTTTGCTTTTTCTGCTGCGGGCGGATCAAGAGAAAATAAAATACGACGAAAATCAGGACCAACGGCAGAATCGCTTCGATACCACCAAAACCACCACCGCCACCCTCAGCGCCGCCTTGGCCCGGTGGCGGACAGGCGGTCAAACCGAACAACGCCGCCGTCAGCAAAGTTACTTTTCCCGCCGCGGCGAAATTTACCGCCTTGGCAAACATACGAGGCATATTTCTTCCCCTCATCTGAACCGGGCGCAATTCTGGCCCCGAAAATTGACCCGCAAGATAGGCATAAATGCCCGTACGGGCAAATATTATCGCACATTCCGGGCACGTTGACCGGCGCGAGGCTTATGGTAGGTTGCGCGGTCGTTTTGCCGTTCATGTTCAAACGGAATTCCTCATGTTCGAAAACAACATAGAACCCTTGCTACGCCGCGTGGCTGAAGCGCTCGAACGCATCGCGCCATCCGAGCGGGAAACCACGTCTCTTTATTCCGCCGACGGGTTCGTGTGGCATGCTGAAGGCGAATATCTGGAGCCGGTACCGCAAATTAACAGGGTTGCCTTGGATTTGCTAAAAGGCATTGATCACGTGCGCGATCAATTACTCGAAAACACAGAGCGATTTACAGCCGGACTGCCTGCCAACAATGCCCTTCTTTGGGGTGCGCGCGGCATGGGTAAAAGTTCGCTCATCAAGGCCGTTCACGCAGCAGTAAATGCGCGCGAACCGAGTAGTCTGCTGCTAATCGAGATTCACCGCGAAGATATCCCCTCCCTGCCGCAATTGCTTGCCAAGCTGCGCAACACCACGCGGCGGGCGATATTGTTCTGTGATGATCTTTCATTTGAATCCGACGACACCACCTATAAATCTCTGAAGGCCTTACTCGAAGGCGGTATCGAGGGCCGACCAGCCAATACAATTTTCTACGCCACCTCGAACCGACGCCATCTCATGGCGCGCAATATGATCGAAAATGAAAGCTCTACCGCCATTCACCCCAGCGAAGCGGTTGAGGAATCAGTGTCTCTTTCCGACCGTTTTGGTCTCTGGCTCGGTTTCCACACATGCGATCAGAAGACCTATTTCGATATGATCGAAGGCTATGTCGCATGGCACGGCATAGAGATCGGTGCGAGAGAACTGAAGACCCAGGCCATCGAATGGAGCGTGACCCGAGGTGCCCGCTCAGGCCGCGTCGCCTGGCAATTCGTTCAGGACCTAGCCGGACGCACAGGGACCGCACTCAAACAGGATTAGCGGCGGCGTGGCTACAACCGCGAAAGATATTTCACCGGGTTAACCGGCTTGCCGCTGCGCCGGAGTTCGAAATGAGCCTGCGGAGAGGAGACGTTTCCGCTGCTACCGGCACGCGAAATAACTTGGCCGCGGTCGACGATTTCGCCGCGGTCGACCAGCAGTTTCTCGTTGTGAGCATAAGCGCTCATCCACCCTCCGGCATGGCGAATTAAGAGCAAATTACCATAACCCGGTAGCTCGTTACCGGCATAGGCGACAACACCGTTCTCGGCGGCTCGCAAAGGAGCGCCAAGCGGCACGGCAAAATTAATGCCATCGTTGTGCAGCCCCCCCTCCTTCGGGCCAAAGCTTGAAAGCAGCTTCCCTTCCGCCGGCCAGAGAAAATACTTTGCCGCAAGGGGCGGTGGGTTAGTTGGCATGCCCTTGCGCACCCGCTCGGCCGACCGCTCAGGCGCGGTTGCGGTTTGCGCTACAATTTTCACGTTCTCTCGCCGCGCCTTGGGTACGCCGCCCGGGAAATGCAAGCGCTGGCCCACCGCTAGGCGGTAGGGAGCGGGTATCCGATTGGCGCGAACGAGAACACTCATATCCACACCGTAATGCCGCGCTAGACCATAAAGCGTCTCTCCCGGACGCACAGTATGATAGCGCGCGCTGGGTAAGCGGATGGTCTGGCCGATCAGCAATTTATATGGCGGTTTGAGACCGTTGGTGCGGATGATGTCTCGCACACCCACATCATGGCGGCGGGAAAGCGCGTAAACCGTATCTCCATCGTGCACCCTGACGCTGCCGTCCATTACGGGTGCCGATTGATCCATGTCTGGCGCGGGTTTCACCTTAGGGAGCGGCACCTCGACCATAATGGCAGCGACAGGCTTCTTAGCGGGGAGCGGTGGTGCTTTAACGGTTGTCCCCTTCGTGCTCGTTGTGCCCGAGACGCCCATCACCACAGGTGCCAGCGTGTGCCTGGCACAGGCGGTCACAAGTATTAGCGGCACAGCGAAAGTTACCACAATTGCTACGATTTCGCGCCGACTCGATAACATGGAGGCAGACTTTATTCGACCGGCGGCAAGCCGTCCAACAGAGGCACAAATCGGGCGTCCATGAGGGTTTCCTTTTCGACTCCCTCTGCGGTGCGGCGTAGGCGGACGACCTTTTGTCCACGCCCCTGTTCGACGATCGGCAGGATCATCACGCCTCCTTCGCGCAATTGCGCTAGCAAGATGTCCGGTAGCATATCCGCCTGGGCGGTAACGATGATGCGGTCGAAGGGTGCCTGGGCCGGCCAGCCCTCACTACCATCGCCAACCAGCATGACGATGTTGCTAAGCCTCAGTTGCACGAAGCGTGACTCTGCCTCATCAGCCAAAGTTTGGTGGCGCTCGACGGTATAGAGTCGTCGGCAGAGATGGGCCAGTACTGCCGCCTGATAGCCCGACCCGGTACCGACTTCAAGCACCTTCAGGCGTGGCCCAAGTTCCAGCGCTGAGGTCATTTCGGCGACGATTTGCGGCTGGCTGATGGTCTGCCCAGCACCGATGGGCAAGGCAATATTCTCATAAGCCTGATCTCGAAAAGTCTCGGGCACGAACAGTTCACGCGGCACACGCTCCATCGCCGACAGAACCCCAGTGTCCGACACGCCCTGGCTCCGAAGCTCCATAATCAGTCGTATCTTACGGGCGTCCTCGTTCAATTAAAGACCCTGCGTAGGCGGGCCAGTGTCGGCCGGTGAGTCAAATCGAGATGCAGCGGAGTAACCGAAACATATCCCATATTGATAGCGTGTAGATCGGTCCCGCGCGCGCCCTTAACGTCTTCGACATGATCTTGCCCAACCCAATAATAGGTGCGTCCGCGAGGATCGATACGTTCCTCGAAAGCGTCGAACACTTCATGTTCGCCCTGCTTGCCGGCAAGAACGCCTTTGACCTTACCCGCCGGCCGATTGGGAAAATTGACATTGATCAGTACATTTTTCGGCCAGCCCTCCTTAAGGAGTGCGCGCACCGTCTTCACACCCCAGATCTCAGATGTCTTCCAGGGAATACGTTCACCATCGTCGAAATGCTGGCTGAGAGCGATGGATGGCACACGCAGCAGCGTCGCCTCCATGGCCGCGGCGATGGTACCGGAATAGGTCACATCCTCACCAATATTGCTGCCCCGGTTGACGCCGGATAGCACAAGATCGGGTCGCCTGCCCTGGAGCACCTTGTGGATGGCAAGATAGACGCAATCAGTTGGCGTACCGTTCACCGCCCATCGCCTGGCCGAAATGCGCCGGAGGCTAAGCGGGCGGTGGAGGGTGAGCGAATGGGAAGCAGCGCTCTGCTCAGTTTCCGGCGCCACTACCCAAACGTCCTCGGAGAGTTCGCGCGCCACACGTTCCAGCGTCTTTAGCCCGGGAGCCAAGATACTGTCATCATTTGTTAAAAGAATGCGCATGGGCGCTAGTCAATCTTTTCCATGCCGGCCATGCGCGTGCGCAAAACCTCGGGCACAACTATCGAGCCATCCGGGTTCTGGTAATTTTCCAACACGGCGACAAGAGTGCGTCCGACCGCAAGACCAGAGCCGTTTAGAGTATGGACAAATTTGGTGCCCTTCAAACCCTCGGGGCGAAACCTTCCGTTCAAGCGTCGCGCCTGAAAATCGCCGCAGTTTGAGCAACTCGATATTTCACGGAAAGTGTTCTGGCCCGGCAACCAGACCTCAATATCGTAGGTCTTGCGTGCGGAAAAACCCATATCGCCCGTCGAAAGCACCACGGTGCGGTAATGGAGACCCAGACGGCGCAAAACCTCTTCGGCGCACTCCGTCATGCGCTCATGTTCATCGTTCGATTTATCCGGATGAGCGACGCTAACAAGCTCGACCTTGCCGAATTGGTGCTGGCGGATCATACCGCGGGTGTCCGTGCCCGCTGCACCGGCTTCAGCACGGAAGCAAGGCGTATAGGAAGTAAAACGCAGCGGCAAGTCCGCTTCATTTAGAATGTCCCCGGCGATAAGATTAGTGAGCGGCATTTCTGCGGTGGGAATAAGCCAGTAATCATCTGTGGTACGAAATAGGTCCTCGGCAAATTTCGGCAAATTGCCAGTGCCGAAGGCGGCATTTTCGCGCACCAAAAGGGGTGGTGCTACCTCTGTGTAATCGTACTCCTCGGTATGCATGTCGAGCATAAAACCGGCGAGAGCGCGCTCGAGGCGGGCGAGCGCGCCGGAGAGGACGACGAACCGCGCGCCCGAAATCTTCGCGGCGCGCTCGAAATCCATCATTTCAAGAGCCTCGCCAAGTTCGAAATGCTGTTTGGCTTCGCCGACCGTCTCAGGCGCTTTGCCCCAACGGCGGATTTCCACATTAGCGTCGTCGTCGGCACCTTCCGGAACGTCTTCAGCTGGTATGTTGGGGTAGGCTGCCAGCGACGTGTTTAGCCTTTGAACATGATCTCGCTCTTCCTTCTCGAGCGCTTGGTACGCCTCTTTCAAGCCCCGAACCTTGGCCATTTCCTGCGCCACGTCCTCGCCCCGTGCCTTGGCGACGCCAATTGCCTTGGACGCTTCGTTGCGCCGGCGCTGCAACTCCTGTAGCTCGGTTTGGGTAGCTCGGCGCGCCGCGTCAACCGCGATAATATCCCCGGCGGCGGCGGCCATACCACGCCTCTTGAGCCCTGCATCGAAGGCCTCGGGATTGTCACAAATCCATTTGATGTCAAACATCGATCAGCGGAATTTGGAGTATAAGTTGGTTATCATTGCGCTCCTTTTAACCGAAGCGCGACTGAGGTAAAAGCCCGCGAAACTCAGCGGCCGTAATTGAAGTCGGTTTCCTCTGTATCGTCGTCAGCCGCGAGGATGGCATCAAGCCGAGCCATTTCAGCCTCTTCCTCTGCTTGCTTCTCGGCGCGTTTCTTCTCTGCCATCTTGACCAGAAAAATCGAAATCTCGTAGAGAAACATCATTGGTACGCCGAGACCTATCTGGCTGAATAGGTCAGGCGGCGTAAGCGCTGCGGCGGCAATCAGCACAATGACAATGGCGTATTTGCGCTTCGCTCGAAGACCAGAGGCGGTGACGATGCCGACGCGGCCCATTAGGGTCAGCATCACCGGCAGCTGGAAACAGATGCCGAAAGCGAAAATCAACTTGATGACGAGCGATAGATACTCGTTCATCTTGGGCAGTAATTCCGTAGCGATCGAGCCGTCGGCGCCTTCCGTCTGGAAAGAGATGAAGAAGGTAAAAGCCTGCGGAAAAATAAAGTAATAAACCAATGCCGCACCGGCGAAGAAAAGAACCGGCGTGGCCACAAGGAACGGCGCGAGGGCCTTTTTTTCATTCCGATATAGGCCGGGCGCGACAAACAACCAGAACTGAATGGCTATCACAGGGAAGGTAAGGAAAAGCGCACCGTAGAAGGCGATCTTTAATTCGGTGAAGAAGGCTTCAAGCAAGTGAGTATAGACAACCTTGGGATCGTAACCCAGTTCCTCTGATGCTGCGCGCATTGGCTCGACGAGGAAATTAAAAATATCGCTGGCAACAAAGAAGCAGCCGATAAAGGCAATGAGAAGCGCGACAACGACATACAGCATACGCTGACGCGCCTCCGCGATGTGTGTCATGATTGGCGCGCGACTTGACTCGATAGGATCGTTTGCTTGGTCTACCACGGCCTAAACGTTCGCACTGTTCTCTCGGCTTTCGCCTGGTTTTATGCCGGATGATTCGGCGGCTGGATTGTTTGCGCCTTGATCGCTGGTGGCTTTCTGCTCTACCTCGCCATTGCTCTTTTTCTCAGACGCCGGCGCACCGGCTTCCGTAACGCTACTGTCCAAGTTGGGTCCAGAAAAAGTGCTGTCCTTGGCCGCCCGCTGCATATCCTCGTTGTTGTCGGCGGTTTGCTCTTTCATATTCATATCGCGATTGGCTTCGTTCAATTCGCGATTGGCCTCGGCAATTTCCTTCTTGATTGCGTCCACCTCAGTGACATCGGCTACATCCTCAATGGAGCGCTGAAAATCACGCGCATAGGCACTCATCTTGCCGCGCCACTTGCCGACGGTGCGCACAAGCTTCGGTAGCTCCTTGGGGCCAATCACGAGCAGGCCGAGCACCATGATAATTAAGATTTCTGTCCAGCCGAGGTCCAACATGACGGTCTCCGCGCCAAGCGCGGATCTAAATCTCCCTATGGCGCCTGCTTATTATTGTTAGCTTTTTGCGACTTCGTCTTTTTTAACGCTACTGGTATCTGCAGCTGTAGTCTCTGCATCAATCGCTTTGGCATCATCTTGAGCATTTTGTGCCGGCTGCTGAGGCTCTGCTGCTTGCGCGGCATTTTCTGTCTCGCCTTCCTTCATTCCGGCCTTGAAGCTCTTAATTCCCTTGGCCATATCACCCATGAGTCGGGGGATCTTATTGGCCCCGAAAATAAGCAAAACCACCAGAACGATTAGCAAAATTTGCCAGATTCCAAACGACATTCAGGTACACTCCCAATCTTTGATTCCGATTTCCCGAGGGCCGCCAGTCACCGCCATATTCGTGTTTCGCCGCAACGTATGCGGCTAAGTACGGCCTTTGGCTAGGTTTCCTGACTTGCAGGGAACACAAAACTACGCTCTGGGTCAAGCTGAATACGCACTCTTTTCCCGGTTTTCCACAGCGAACCATCGCTTGTCCGAGCAGTGAGCGGCGCAATTTCGCCGTCAGGTTTGAGCCGTAACAGCCGGGCGGGACCGAGCATATGGCTCTCGAGAATTTCCGCCCCAATGCCATCGCCCTCCCCGCCGATCTCTTCCACCAGGTGCAATCCTTCTGGGCGAACATAAACACGCACCTGAAAACCGTCTTGATAGGGCGCAGCCAGAGTGCCCATCGGGGTCGCGACAGCGCCCCCCTGAGCGACCCCCTCAAGCATATTGACCTCCCCAAAGAAGGCGGTAGCAAAAGCACTTTCAGGGTGAGCGTAAAGCTCCGAGGCAGTACCAGATTGCACAATCGAACCGTTGCGCATTAAGACAATTCGGTCTGCCATCAGCATCGCCTCCTCCGCATCATGGGTGACCAGTAGAGTGGCGATCGACATCTCGCGCAAAATGTCGAGGGTATCGTTACGTACTTGGTCGCGTAGGCGCCGATCAAGGCCAGAAAAGGGCTCATCCAGTAGCATCAATAACGGGCGCGGTGCGAGTGCCCGGGCAAGAGCAACACGTTGCTGCTCTCCACCAGAGAGGATATGGGGAAAATCGCGTGCATAATCCCCTACACCAAGGCGCGCCAAAACCTCCATCGCCGTGCGCTGCTTGGTCGATTTATCACCTTCGCGCAAGCCAAATGCGACATTGTCGATCACCCTCAGATGGGGAAAGAGCGCATAGTCCTGGAACATCAGGCCAACCCGGCGACGCTCCGGCGGGACCGCATAGCCAGGCCGAGAGACCTCCATTCCGGCAATATCGACACGGCCTTCCTGGATAGGCTCGAGACCCGCAGCAACGCGAAGGCTCGTTGTCTTGCCGCAGCCCGACGGACCCAACAGGCAAGTAATTTCACCGCGAGCGATGGTAAGGTCTAGACCTTGCAGTACCACCTCCTGCCCATAACGGTGAGTAATTCCTTCCATCAAAAGCCCTGGTGCCACGGCGCGTGCGACGGTCACGAACCTGCCTCCGCCAACGCAGACCCGGGGAAACGGCACATTGCGACGAGCCAAGCCATCCTCGTGCCAATCACGAAGGTAACAAGACTGACGCGCAACATGGGCCAAAGCGAATTGATAACACTAATCGGCAAGAACTCTATCCGTCAGACGTTGCCAGATTTCTTCCGCCGGCGCGAAGACGAAACCGAAAACAATCGCGACCGGTATCGTCGCTAGCAGCGCAACGAAATTGGCAAGCTCAATCCAGCCGGCGGCTCGGAAATGACCCGGGCCGGCGAAGCGCGCAAACCGGCGTAATGCCGCAACGCCGCCTTCAGGATTTAGGCTCCAACACATCACTTTAATTACCGCTCTATCCAGCGCATCGCCGCGACGGCGCAAACCGGATGCCATAATCGAGACGCCGTGATCGATGAGTCATCAAATTCGTGGATCAAAAAGTTACCGGCAGCATCTGATGCAAATGCAAATCATTATCAACTAAATCAGCGTATATTGAACTTAACGCGCTGTCCACCAGAGAACCCATTAGAATTTAAAGGTCATTAAACTATTGCAGCTGAATTCACAGCCATCCTAATGTTTTATAGTCGCCCCTAAAGGGTAAAATAATGGTGCACCCAAACTCTTAATCAACGCGTCAAATCCGCGGATTGATGCCAATTTTCATCACTATGGATATTGGCTTTTGTGCTAGGGAGTTCTGAGACGCCTAATTAAAATGTGAAGGTCGGCGCTCTAATAATTTCACCGTGCTAAGAAAGACTTTCAGCGGTTAGCTATTCTTCAGCGGTCTGGTCCTGCCTGTTATGCTCGCCGAAGGTGCCTAGAAATGCACCTGAGAGTCTTCGTCCTCCCCACCTTCCTCGGCAAATGGCTCAGCTTCGCCTTTCTCAGCATCCTCATCAAGGAAGTCGGCAAGAGGCAATTCTTGGGCGCTGCCCAATGCGACCGGATAGGATTGCAACAGGCCCGCAGCCTTTAATTCTTCAACGCCCGGCAAATCGGTCAAACTACTTAGGCCAAAATGTCCGAGAAATTCGTCGGTGGTGACCCAAGTCAACGGCCGGCCTGGAGTGCGACGGCGTCCTTTTGGCTTGACCCAACCCGCTTCAAGCAATTGGTCAAGGGTGCCCCGGCTTAGGCTCACGCCGCGCACCTCCTCCACCTCTGCCCGGGTGATAGGCTGGTGATAGGCGATTATGGCCAGCGTCTCGAGCGCTGCGCGGGAGAGACGACGCTTAACGGTGCGGAAGAGGGTCAAATGGGGCGCTAGATCCGGTGCAGTGCGAAACACCCAGCCATGGCCAACCTGGACTAGATTGACGCCACGGTTGGCATAACGCTCGGCAAGCCGGGCCAGGAGCGCATCGACATCGGATTCCTCGGGCAAATTATCGATTAGGGTGTCACGGGCCACGGGCTCGTCGGACGCGAACAAAAGCGCCTCCAAGATGCGCAAATTCTGGCCTAATTCATCGGCAAAACCGTCGCCAAGCGGGGTCGCGATGTCGCTCTCCGTCTCACTGGTCATATATCCTCCGGGGCGCGGCGCACATAAATCTGTCCGAACGGTTCAAACTGCCGCAATTGCAATTTTCCTTCACGCGCAAGTTCAAGACCCGCCGCGAAAGTAGTCGCCACGGCGGAACGCAGTGTAATGCCACCACCTACATCCGGCGGTAGATAGCGCGCCATGCTCTCCCATTCCGGCATCGCAGAGAGCATGCCGGAAAGGCGGCGATAGGCTTCTTCCATTGAGTAGGTTTCGCTGGCAAGAATATGAAGCGCCTCGCCACGCTCCTGGTCTAGTTTGTGATTACTGTAGGATTTCAGTAAATCATAGAAAGTCGCCTCATATTGCGAGGTGCGAATCACTTTAATGCCTTCCGGCGCGCCGCAGGAGAAAACGTCGATGCCGAGACGCGGCCGGCGCATCAATTTTGTCGCGGCCTCGCGCATCGCCTCGAGGCGGCGCAAGCGGAATGCGAGTGCATCCGCCATCTCCTGGCCAGTCGGCTCTTCATCTTCCTCGGGTTCGGGCAGCAACAAACGCGATTTCATGAAGGCTAGCCATGCTGCCATGACAAGATAATCCGCCGCAATCTCGAGCTTGAGCTCACGTGCCCGAAAGATGAAGGCAAGATATTGCTTGGCCAATTCGAGAATCGAAATCTTGGTGAGATCGACTTTCTGATTGCGCGCCAGCATCAGAAGAATATCGAGCGGACCTTCAAAACCGTCTAGATCGAGAATCAGCGAATACTCCCGCTCGCCACTGGCAAATTCACGATCTTCCGCGTCTGAGGGTGGCCTTGTAGGCCGGGCGTCGGGCCCTTTTTTGGTCTGCTCATTCATTCGCTTCTATGTCAGTCCCATGATTGCCAATAGTACGCCGGTAAGCCAATCGACTGCCGGCAATAGAATCCATCCTATGGGATGGAAGAATACGCCAAATGCATCGGCGATTAAGGGCAAAATAAAAATAAATCCGATCAAGACGACAAAGCCGTAACGCTCGGTCTTGGCGAACAGGATCGCATAACGGCGCGGCAATACACCGACTAGCATGCGCCCACCATCGAGCGGCAGAATCGGCAGCATGTTGAACAGTGCAAGCAACAGGTTGAGATAGATGCCAACGCTCAGCATCTCGATCCACCAGGCGTCGAATCCTTCAGGCATCAAAGGGATTGCATAAAGCAGGATCGTCGAAACCACTGCCATGACAATGTTTGCCGCTGGCCCAGCCGCGGATACGAAGAACATATCGCGCTTTGGATGTCGCAGATTGGAAAAATTGACCGGAACCGGCTTAGCGTATCCGAACACGAAACCTGTACTGAGGAAGATTAGTATGCCAGGCAGAATGATGGTTCCGAATAGGTCGATATGCTTAATCGGATTAAGTGTGACGCGTCCCATGCGATAGGCCGTGTCGTCTCCGAGCAAGCGCGCCGCGAAGCCGTGCGCAGCTTCGTGCAGGGTGATCGCCAGCAGCACCGGGATGACATAAACGGAGGCCTGAAAGACGATACTCAATTCAGGGTTCATGCCCTGAATCTTTCTTCCATTAAATTATGAAATTCTTCTTTTAACTTATTGTGATCAATAGATATTACTACTTTTTTGGACTCTATGATTTTAACCCAAAGACGACTTGCTTCCGTGCTCATTGCCCCTACTCTGCTGACGATATCTGCCATCTCCCCGAGCTTCCCGTTGCAATGCAAGGCGATATCACAACCTGCGGCGAGGGCCACTTCAGCGCGTTCCCCGAGGTTGCCCGAAAGTGCATCCATGGAGAGGTCGTCGCTTAGCAGGAGACCGTCAAAACCGATGGCGCCGCGTATGATATCGGCAATCACTTTTGGCGACAGCGTGCCCGGCAGATCGCCATCAATGGCGGTGTAAAGAATATGCGCGCTGAGAGCGATGGGTAAATCGCGAAGCGCTCGGAAGGGTTGAAAATCGCACGCCTCCAAATCGGCCAGCGCTGCCTCGACCCGGGGCATTTCATCGTGGCTATCAGTCATGGCTCGGCCATGTCCTGGCATATGCTTGATTACCGGTAGCACGCCGCCGGCCAAGAGCCCGTCTGCCGCGGCTCGGCCTAATTGTGCGACCAACTCCGGATTAGATGAAAAAGCACGGTCTCCCACCACCGAACTGGCGCCATGATACTTCAGATCAAGCACCGGTAGGCAGCAGACGTCGATGCCGGCCTTTTGGAGATCGAAGGCGATCAGCCGAGCATTGAGCCAAGCAGCGCGGCACCCAGCCGCCGGTTCGCGTTCCGCCAACGCCCCGATTACACCGGCCGCTGGAGGCACACGCCAATGGGGCGCACCCATGCGCACCACCCGGCCGCCCTCCTGGTCGATCAGCACCGGCGCATCACCACGCCCGACCGAGTCACGGAGGTCGGCAACAAGAGCATTTAGTTGCTTCGGCGTCTCGCAGTTTCGCTTAAACAGGATAAAACCGAGTGGATCACTCTCATGGAAGAATTCCGCCTCTGCCAATTTTAAGTACGGCCCGTCACATCCGAAGATGATAGCGCTCGGTCGCTTGGCAGGGCCGTCCAGGATGATTTCACTCGGCAACAACGAAGCAGCCGACATTAACGACCTTCAATTCACCGCAGATGACTTCGGCCTCTGCGCGACTGGCAAAAGGACCGACGCGCATGCGGTACCACACGCCTTTCTCGCCGAGATCAATACGCACCACGATGCTGCCTAGGCCACCCAGAATCTCCGGATGCTTCTTGACGAGACGGGTAATTTCACCGGCCGCGCGGTCCTCTTGCTGGGTCGCGCCAATCTGCAATAGAACCCCCGGAGTATCAGCTGAAAGTGCAGCGATTTTGACTGGCTCGGGCACCGTTTCGAATTCCAGTTCAAGTTTTGGGGCGAATTCCGGCTCCGGTTCCGAAACTGTTCCGGGCTCAGGCTCGTCAGCCTGTTGAGCCAGCGCTGCCACAGTTTCGCCCCTCGCCGTCGACGCAGCCGCCTCGGAAACTGGCTCCGCCTCTTCTGACCGCGCATTCGGTAGTATATTCTTGGACTCCGAAACGAGCGTTTCCGGGTCTGCAAAAGTCACTTTGTCCGGCGATGTATCAGGCGCCACTTGTATGTCGGCCTCTGATGTGGACTTAGAGACTTCCACCGTCTCGGCGGCGACCGCCGCCGCTTCGGTCGGCGCATCCATTCCTTTGTCAACGCTGGCAGCGGAGAGCTCCATAGGCTCTTCTGGCGGCGGCAGCAATTGTTCGACGTCGGGTTCTTCCTCGGTCAGGCTTTTGTAAACATATTTGTCTCGATCTGGCACCTCGACCCCGCCGGGCTCCTTGGGTCGAACTTTGACCGGGGTTTCCTCGGCGGTGACCAGTGGCACATCGGTCTCGGCGGTTTCGGACTCACCAAGATAGCGATCGCTCAATGCCCAGGCGACGCCGACTACGACCACCGCAGCGATGAGGATCCACATCGGCAAAAGACGGGCGCGTGGGCGCGCCTCCTCAGGCGGTTTAGTGTCCGCCTCACCCTCAACGATTTCTGGGGCAAGCTCCTTGTGACGAGTCTCCCCCTCTGCCGCGGGCTCGTATACCGGTTTCCGCGTATCGGACATTCAGCGCATCTCCTCGGCCGGCTGCACAGCGAAAATACCAAGGCCCAAAGATATCACCTGTGCTACTGCACCAATCAGGGTCAATCGCGCCGCAGTCAGGCGGCTGTCCTCGGGAACAATGAAACGCAAACCGTTATTCTCGTGGCCCCTGCTCCAAAGCGTGTGAAACGACGCCGCCAAATCATGCAAATAAAACGCCAAACGGTGCGGCTCATGCGATAGGACGGCGGAATCGACGACACGCGGCCAGCTACACAGGTTTTTAATCAAATCAATCTCCGCCGGTTCGGTCAACATACTCAAATCTACATCGTCGTCACGGCAGAGTGTCAGCGCCTGCGGCATTTCGGTCCCGGCCCGCCTGAGTACGGAGCGAACACGGGCATAGGCGTATTGCACATAAAACACCGGATTGTCCTTCGACTGCTCGACGGCGCGGGTGAGGTCGAATTCGAGCGGTGCATCGTTCTTACGCGTGAGCATGATGAAGCGCACAACATCCTTACCCACCTCGTCAACCACATCGCGCAGCGTCACGAACTGGCCGGAGCGCTTCGACATGGTTACCGGAGTTCCCCCCTCGGTCAGCTTGACCATCTGGCAAAGCTTGACGGCAAGCAACGCCTTGCCGCCGGAAACCGCGCTCACCGCCGCTTTCATCCGCTTGACATAGCCACCGTGATCCGCTCCCCAGACATCAATCATATCCTCGAAACCGCGCTCGAACTTATCGCGGTGATAGGCAATGTCGGTGGCGAAATAAGTCCAATCGCCACCCGATTTCTTGAGCGGCCGGTCAACCTCGTCGCCGAACTGAGTAGCGCGAAAGAGATGCTGAGGGCGCGGCTCCCAATCCTCAGGCGGCGGCTTACCCTTGGGCGCTTCCAATACGCCTTCATAGATCAGGTCGCGCGCCTCAAACTCGTCAAAGGTTGCCTGCACCCGCTCGTCAAAAACCAGTTTTTTCTCCGAACTGAAGAGGTCATGGCTGACGCCAAGCGCCGCAAGGTCGTTCTTAATGAGAGAAAGCATCGAATCGACGGCAAACGCGCGGAAAGATTCGAACCACTCGTTCTCCGGAGCGTCGGCATATTTATCACCGTGCTTGCGCGCGAGTTCCTCGCCGACGGGTATGAGGTAATCTCCAGGATATCCAGAATCAAAAGCATCCGCGCCGAGCTCCCGTCCAAGCGCCTCAAGATAACGCTGATAGACTGAGCGCGCCAGGACATCGACCTGGGAACCGGCATCGTTGACATAATACTCCCGCGTTACGGCGTAGCCCGCGTGCTCTAGGAGCGCTGCTAGGACATCTCCAAATACGGTACCTCGGCCATGGCCGACATGGAGCGGCCCTGTCGGGTTGGCCGAAACATATTCGACATTGACCTTCCTGCCGCGCCCCATATCAAAAGCGCCGTATTTCCTACCCGCCCCGACGATACGCTTCAGCGCACCCTGCCAATATGCCGCATCGAAACGGAGGTTAATAAAGCCCGGACCGGCAACCTCGGCGGAGGTGACACCAACCCGAGCAGCGAGCTTGCCCGCCAAGAGGCCAGCGATATCGCGAGGCTTTTTGCCGGCGCGATTAGCGAGAACCATCGCCGCGTTAGTCGCCACATCGCCATGTTCGGGATCGCGCGGCGGCTCGACCAAAACGCCCTTGAAATCGAGCCCGCCAGGCAAGTCTCCGGCTTCGGACAAACTCTCAATATCTTCCTGAACAATCTCTAGTAACTCTCTATAGATATTCATATTTTTTAAGGTATATTAAACAGGCGTTGATGTTCGAGAAAAGCGAAACGGTCAGTCATACCAGCGATATAGTCTGCCGCCACGCGAGCCGTCTCGCGGCTCTTTACATCGTTGCAACGCGCGCGCCAATCTGCGGGCAAACATTCCGGCTCTGATACGAACAGATCGAAAAGGTCGCGCACCACGCGGCGCGCCTTGCTAGCCATGCGGTTAACCTTGTAGTGGCGGTACATACGGCTATAGAGGAAGCGTTTGAGATTGCGGTCATGCGCTGCCATCTCGTCGGAAAATGCAATCATTGGCCGGTCAAACGCGCGCACCTCCGCGGCGCTTGCGCAATCGGCTTCTTTGAGCCGGCTGCGGCTTTCCGCGAGGATATCGGTGACCATCGCACCAATCATGCGGCGCACCGCCTCATGCACAAGGCGGCCATGATCGAGATCGTGGTGGTTCTTGCTTACTTCGGCAAAGATCGGACCGACTAGCGCGACATCTGCAAGATCCCCAACCTCGAATAACCCTGCACGTAGGCCGTCATCCACATCGTGGGTGTTATAGGCGATATCGTCAGCGATCGCGGCAACCTGCGCCTCTGGACCGGGATAGGTCGCCAATTCAAGGTTATGGCTCTTATCGTACTGCTCGATTGCAGGCGGCAGGCCGTTTTCGGCGGGCAGCAAAGGCCCATTATGTTTCACCGTACCTTCCAGCGTCTCCCAGGTGAGGTTGAGGCCGTCGAAATCCGCATAGCGTTCTTCGAGTTGGGTGAGGATGCGAAGGGTCTGGGTATTGTGGTCAAAACCGCCATATTCGGCCATCGCGGACGACAACGCATCCTCGCCAGCATGGCCGAATGGGGTATGGCCGAGGTCGTGCGCCAGAGCGAGTGCCTCGGCAAGGTCTTCGTTGAGGCCAAGAGTGCGGCTGACGGAACGGGCAATCTGCGCCGTTTCCAAGCTGTGAGTCAGGCGCGTGCGATAATAATCGCCCTCGTGATAGACGAACACCTGAGTCTTGTATTCGAGTCGGCGAAATGCGGCGCAATGGATGATACGATCGCGATCACGCTGAAAAGCGCTGCGCGTCGCGCTTTCGGGCTCTGGATAGAGCCTCCCACGGCTTTCTGCCGGATTACTGGCATAGGGCGCGGCGATTTGAATCGTTTCGTTCATCGCTGGAGATTATATCGACCTGCAAAGTCGCACAATCGGCCGCAGCTATTGATTTGCCCCATTGGATGCCAATTTAACTTTATTCTGCTAGTATGGAACGGCTTTAAACAAGAGAGAGTGAAATGGCGCAACCGATCGAAGGCATGTTGGTTCAGGGATGCGGCCCTATTACCGTATCACGCAGTGCTGCCTTGCAGGTGGCGAAGCTGTTGAAAGAAGAAGACAATCCGGATCAGGCGCTCCGGGTGAGTGTTTCTGGCGGTGGCTGCTCGGGCTTTCAATATGGCTTTGCCTTTGATGCCGAACGTCAGGACGACGATATCGTCATCGAAAAGGAAGGTGTGACAGTTTTGGTCGATACTGTCTCTGCCGGGTATATGGCCGGCTCCGAAATTGATTATGTCAACGACTTGATCGGTGCATCGTTCCAAGTAAAAAACCCTAATGCCGCCTCCTCCTGCGGCTGCGGCACTTCTTTTTCACTGATCTAACACTTTGCCCCTGGCTCTGGCCCCGTTTTGAAAATTGCCACCTGGAACGTCAATTCGATCAAAGTGCGTCTGCCACATCTGCTGACATGGCTGGGCAAGGCCGCGCCAGATATCGTGCTGCTACAGGAGATCAAATCGGTCGAGGAAAATTTTCCTGAACTTGAATTCGGCGATGCTGGATACAATTGCGCCGTTCTCGGGCAGAAGACCTATAACGGCGTTGCCATCCTCAGCAAACGGCCCATCGAAGATGTATATCGCGGTCTGCCCGGCAATGAGAGCGACCCGCAGGCTCGCTATATTGAGGCGGTGATTTCAGGCGTGCGGGTAGCTTCGCTGTATCTACCCAACGGCAACCCTGTCGACAGCGAGAAATTCCCCTACAAGCTGGCCTGGATGGACCACCTTATCGATCACGCCACCAACCTGCTCGCCAATGAAGAAGCGGTAGTACTTGGTGGCGATTACAACATCATCCCAGCGGATGGTGACGTCTATGACCCGGAAGGCTGGCGAGATGATGCACTTTGCCAACCAGAAGCTCGTGCCCGGTTCCGTACCATTCTCAATTTAGGTTATACGGAGGCGTTTCGCGCGCTTCATGCGGAAACTGGGCTCTATTCTTTCTGGGATTATCAGAAAGGCCGCTGGCAGCGTGACGAGGGGCTTCGGATCGACCATTTTTTGCTCTCGCCCGAGGCAACAGACCGGCTCGAAACGTGCGAGATTGACCGCGATCCGCGCGGCCAGCTTAAGGCATCTGACCACACTCCAGTGTGCTGCACGATCAACGAATAAATTCTCTATTGAAACGGCCGTCCAGCATCAAACAGGTTGCGTTTAGTCGGCCCCTTGCTGCCGCGTGGCTCTTTTGTGACGTCGTAATTGAGCTCGATGATCACGCCACTCGGGTCAAGCACGAAGAGCTGCCACAGTTTGAAATCAGGAATATCAAACTGGCGCCATTTGCAGCGGTGCTTCTTAAATTTTTCGCGCATTTTGTCAAAGCCCTTAGCGCGGAGCGCAATATGATCGACTGGCGAAGATTCTACATTATACTTGTAATTTCCCGCATGGGTCTTCGCCGCCTCACCACCATAGATGTGGAACATGGTTTCACCCATCTCAAGCCACACGCCCGGAAATTTGAATTGCGGCCGCGCTACCTTCTTCATACCGAGAACCTTGGTATAAAACTTCTCGGTTTCATCCAAATCCTTGCTCTTGATCGCCACGTGGTGCAGGTCAAGCAACGGCATGACTGAAACTCCCCTTTAGAATTCCTTTAAAACTTTGCAGTGCATTTTACTCTATCTCGGCATAGGAGCAATATCCCTCGCCAGTTCCGGAGCCAAGCACGCGTGGGCCGTTCGGCTTGATCTTGAGACCGGGTCGTAAATGCCGATAGGGGAACTTGCGCGTATCGGCAAAATTGGGGCCAGGCGCAATAGCGGTAACGATCCGCGCCGCCATGGGATGAAAATCGGCGCGAAAGTGTACCGAGCTTTTGAGCACGAGGATACTCAGTTCCGAAGGCTCCAAACCGAGATGACGAAAGATGGATTGGTCCGCCGCCTGAAACTTACGGCTGGCAACGATGACCCGTACATCGGACCCTTTGTTCTCAACCCTGAGTAGCGCCATCGGCCCGAGATCGACACGCGCACCATTCCACATTGGACCGGTTGCAGTAAAACGCCCGTTGCCGAGGCGTTCGACACGGAACTTTCCTTCATAGGAACGCTGATCAGGTTGGCCGGATTTTGCACCGAGCGCCGCCTTAAAGCTGTGGCCTTCGCCTGCATGATGAGCTGCTTCGGCGACTTCCGGGTCATAAAGGATGGCAAAGACCGCATCCTGGGCACCGCAACCAAGTAACGCTTCCAACATGCCCACCGTATCGGAATTGCCACCGGCGCCCGGATTGTCCTGGGTATCGGCGATAACAAAGGGACCTGGCAAAGTGTTTTCAATTGCAAGGCGCACTGCCTCGTCAGGTTGGTATAGCACTTCCAAAAATTCGCATTCTCTCGCTTCTATTTCATCGGCGAGACTATCGACTGCGCGCTTGACGGCATTCGCATCCGAACCGCAACCATAAACCGAGGGACCGCAAATCGAGATATCGGCAGGTGGAAATCCCATGGCGAAGGAAAGTCGCCAGACTCCAGGGGATTTCTCCAGTTCGGCAAGGCGGTGATATAGCGCACCCGCTGGGTCCTCCATCGTGCATTGCGCATTGATCGGTATCAAAAAATCTATGGCACGCAAATAACTGGCGGGAACGGCAGGTGACCGTAGAGCAACATTCATTAATTCAGCCGCCCGTGCGCCGGTCTCGCCCATATCAATATGGGGATAGCTGCGATAAGAAATGAGCGTCGAAGCCGCTTTACACATCTTTGAGCTGATATTGGCGTGAAGGTCGAGGCTTGCAATGACTGGTGTCTCCGGTGCAAGCGCAGCGCGCACCCGACACAGCAACTCCCCTTCCCCGTCCTGCAGATGTTCGGTCACCATGGCGCCGTGGAGATCTAGATAAACCGCGTCCGGCTTGGCCTCAGCAATATCCTCCAACAGCATCGCAGAGATGCGCTCGAACGCTCTCTTGGTAACATGGGCCGAGGGAGAGGCGGAACACCATGACAATGGCAGAAGCGCGTGCCCTGCCGCCCGCGCCGCCCCGATGAAACCGGCGAGCGGTAGATTGATCCCCGCCACCGCGTCGAAAAGACCGTCCCCCCGGGTCAGGGGTGGCCAGGCATCGGCCTGGGCGAAGTCATCGAAACCCGCCTTCACCGGGGCGAAGGTGTTGGTTTCGTGCTGAAAGCCTCCGACCGCAATTCGGGCCATCTAACTAAATGTCGGCGTAACTTGAGGTTTCCGCCACGCCACCGAGATGAGTGATCGCCCCTTTATAAGCAGGGCCGACGGTGGCAGCATATTTCCACAGCACGCCGGAGCGGCAATCGCTTTCGCGCGGCGTGCCGCCGGCCTCCTCGACGCCCGCCTTGGCCGCGCCCGCCTTGGCCGCGCCCGCCTGGCAGCGGAGCATGATGTTGTAAGGTGCCGTTCCGTTCCAGGCCGTCGCCACGCCGATGATTGGCCGGTTCATTGCATCGCGCGAGAAGCCCATGGCATAAAAAAACGAGCGATGCGATGCGCTCTTCGGGCCTTCGGTGATATGTCGGCTGGGCAGTTTGGATTTGTTGAACTTCGAACTCATGTGTCTCTCCCGTAGATTTTAGCGCGATATTAACGACCAGTTGCAACCTGTTAAAGCGCGTCGATACGCTTGAGCGCTTCGTCAATTTTGCCGCGCGCGACTTCCAACTCTTCCTTTCGGCGGCGCTGTTCAGCCACGACATGTTCCGGTGCCTTGGCAAGAAATTTCTCGTTGCCGAGCTTCACTTCTATCTTGGTAGTTTCCTTGGCGATTCGCGTGAGCTCCTTGTCGAGGCGTACGCGTTCTTGGTCAATATCAATCACCCCGGCGAGCGGCAGCGCCACCGTATCGCCACCAATCACCAGATTGATCGCACCCTTGGGCGCCTCGCCCTCAAGCGCGGCCAAGCTGTCGAGACGCGCTAACTGCTCAATCTGCTGGCGCTGGTTCTCCGCCCAGGCGGGGATTCCGCCGGCACCGCGAATGAGAAGGGGTATCTTGGCACCGGCCGGTACGTTCATTTCCGCGCGCGCGGCGCGTATGCCAGAAACCAGTGCAATCACACGTCCGATTTCCTCCGAAGCCTCAGCATATTGCAGTGCCGGATCATTGAGCATCGGCCAAGGCTCGGTGATGAGCGGCTTATCGCGGCTCTCGTCCAACCGACCCCATAACTCCTCGGTGACGAAGGGCATGAAGGGATGCAGCAGACCAAGGATCTGCTCCAACGCCCAGGCTGCAGTCGCCGCGGTCTCGTCCTTTTCGATACCGCCCGGACCGTTGAGGATCGGCTTGGAGAACTCGACGAACCAGTCGCAGAAAACGCCCCAGGCAAACTGATAGACGGCGTTGGCGGCGTCATTGAAACGGTACGCCTCAAGCGCGGCGGCGGTCGCTGCGGCGGCACGCGCGGCCTCGCCTACAATCCAGCGATTAACTGTGCAATTCACCGCCGCAGGATCAAAGGCCGGATCGCGGCAGCAGCCATTGGCCTCGCAGAAGCGCCCCGCGTTCCAAAGCTTGGTAGCGAAGTTACGATAGCCTTCAACGCGGCTCTCGGACATCTTGATATCGCGACCCTGGGCCTCCATCGCCGCCAGGGTAAAGCGCATGGCGTCAGCCCCATAACGATCGATCAACTCGAGGGGGTCAATCACGTTGCCCTTGCTCTTAGACATTTTCTGACCATGCTCGTCGCGCACCAGGGCATGGATATAGACGGTGCGGAACGGCACATCGCCCATAAAATGCATGCCGAGCATTACCATGCGCGCAACCCAGAAGAAGATGATGTCAAAGCCGGTGATGAGATCGTTATTCGGATAATAGGTGCCCAGCTCCTCGGTCTTCTCTGGCCAGCCAAGAGTAGAAAACGGCCAAAGGCCGGAGGAGAACCAGGTATCGAGGACATCCTCATCCTGAGTTAATTTAACTTCCTCGCCGTAATGCGCCCTGGCATTTTCTACCGCGCCTTCCTCCTCCATGGCGACGAAGATTTCGCCGTCCGGTCCGTACCAGGCGGGAATGCGATGGCCCCACCAGAGTTGGCGCGAGATGCACCAGGGCTGGATGTTTCGCATCCATTCGAAATAAGTGTTCTCCCACTGCTTGGGCACGAACTTTATGCGTCCATCCTCGACCGCCTTGATGCCAGGCTTGGCCAGGGTCTTGGCGTCGGCGAACCATTGGTCGGTGAGCCAAGGCTCGACCACCACACCAGAGCGGTCGCCATAAGGAAGAGCGTGGCGGTGCGGCTCGATTTTCTCGACCAAACCGCGTGCCTCCATGTCGACGACCACCTTGTCGCGCGCTTCGTACCGGTCCATGCCACGATAGGATTCGGGCACATTGTCATTGAGCTGGGCGTCGGCGTCAAAGATGTTGATCAACTCAAGATCGTGGCGCCGGGCGACTTCGAAATCGTTGAAGTCGTGTGCCGGGGTGATCTTTACCGCGCCCGAGCCCTGTTCTGGATCCGCATGCTCATCCGCCACCACGATCAATCGGCGGCCGACCAGCGGCAACGTCGCGTAGCTGCCGATCATATGCTTCCAGCGTTCGTCCTCGGGATGAACGGCGACTGCAGAATCGCCAAGCATGGTCTCGGGCCGGGTAGTAGCGACGGTGATAAACTCGGCATCGCGACCCTCAATGGGATAGCGAAAATGCCACAGATAGCCGTCAATCTCGCGCGGCTCGACCTCAAGGTCGGAAATCGCCGTGTGCAGCTTAGGGTCCCAGTTGACCAGACGCTTATCGCGATAGATGAGACCCTGCTCATAGAGCTTTACGAACACAGTGCGCACGGCGTGAGAAAGCCCTTCGTCCATCGTAAAACGGTCACGCGCCCAATCTGGTGAAGCGCCGAGACGGCGTAATTGGTTCGCAATGGCACCACCCGACTCCTCCTTCCAGCGCCACACCTTCTCGATAAAAGCCTCTCGCCCCAGATCGCGGCGATGTACCCCTTCCTCGCCAAGCTGGCGCTCGACCACCATCTGCGTCGCGATACCGGCATGATCCATACCCGGCTGCCACAACGCGTCGCACCCGGTCTTGCGACGATAGCGCGTAAGTATATCTTGCAGGGTGGAATTGAGCGCATGGCCCATATGCAGACTTCCGGTCACATTGGGCGGCGGCATCATCACGCAATAGGTCGGCTTTCCGGAGTTCGGAGCGCAGGTGAAATGGCCCGCCTCTTCCCAAAAGCGATAGGTCTTGCTCTCGATGTCAGCAGGAAGATAAGTCTTGTCCAGCATTGCTGAACTCTCTCTTAGAAGGGTTTTACTGATCGCGCTGGCGGGCCGAATCGAGCCATGGGACGAGCCACGGCAGACCTAGCGTCACACCGGCTTGGAACGGTGAATGATACGGTCAATTTCGCGCTGCACAAGCCGCTGCACCATCTCTGGTAAATGCTTGTCAAGCCATTCGCGCAACATCGGCCGTAGCATTTCCAGAACATGATCCTCGACCGTACGCCCGCCTTGCGTAATTCGTTGGGCACGTTGATCGTCCAAATCGGAACCCACCTGAGACGCGAGCGCGGCAAAAGCGCCGACCGCGGCATCCTCGGAACTAAATTCCATTAGCGGTCCCGCCGGCGGGTAACGATCGACCTCTGGCGGTGGCGCGGACAAGGCATTCTCTTCAGGTTGCGTTTCACTCATCTCGACGGGGGGGGACTCTATGGCCACAGATTTTGCTTCCGCTTTCGACGCAGACATTACATTGCCGTGGTCATCCACTTCTTCTGTCAATTCCAACACCTCATCGGTCGGTGCACCGACGGGCTCGGGCGGGGCTTCCACAGCACCAATTTCTGTCTGGGCCAGCGCTTCTTCGGGTTTGCCCACTTCCTTCCCGTCCTCAGAAATAATTCGGCGAATGGAGGCGAGAATCTCCTCCATTGACGGTTCTTCTTGTGAGGTTTCGTGCGCCATTTGACACCTGCATTTCATCGAACAACTATTCGAACTGAAAACACTACGGCAAGGTAAATTAGAATTCCAGCATGGCTTTTACTGCTCCTCTGCGTCGATCCCGAACCATTTGTCGCTGACCTCGCGATAATGCGCCCCTGCATCGTAATGTTCCACCGGCAATCCCAGTGCTTCGGCGGTTAATTCGCCGATCGTCGCCAACACCCAATAGCCCGAAAACACTTCGTCCCGCTCGGCGCTTACCAGATTAACCCGGGCGGCAAATACTTCCTGCTCAGCATCGAGCACATCAAGCGTGGTGCGCAAACCCACCAGGGTTTCCTGTTCCACACCTTCCAAAGCAAGTTCTGAGGCGCGCACCTGGGCCTCGAAAGCGGCAATCTTGGCACGCGCGGTGATAAGGGCCTCCCAAGCGCGAGTAACCTCCTCAAAAATGGCACGCCGCGCCTCAATATATTCCAGCCGGCGCTGGCCAGCGATCTGCTTGCTACGGCGTACCGCAGAATGTTCAGCACCGGATTGATAGAGCGGAACACTTACCAAAGCGGTAAGCGACAGGTTTTCAAGTACCTCTATGATGGAAGAGGCATCATATTGTCGGTCATAGGCGCCACGCAGAGAAACTTGCGGCAGCAGTCTGGAAAGGGCGACGTCGATATCCTCCTGCGCAGACAATTCCGCGAAATCAGCGCTAAGGATTGCCGGATTGAAGCTGTTGGCTGCCTCCAACGCCTCGCGCTCGCTGGCAGGTAAACCGCGAAGAGGTCCTGGCCAAACGAGAGTGCCCGGCAAATCACCCATCATTCGGCGATACGTAGCACGCGAAGAAATTAGATTTCCCTCCGCGCCAATACGGTCGGCGATCGCTTGTGCGAGCCGAGCCTCGGTTTGAGTTACGTCGGTTCGCGTCACCTCACCAACCTCGAAACGGTCCCGCGCCGCCTGAAGTTTATGTTCTACAACGCCTTCATTATTGCGGTTAAGCTCTAGCACGAACTGGCTACGCAGTACTTCCATATAGGCGCTGACCGCATCGAGCAGAACGCGCTGCTCAGTCTCCATTAGAGCCGCACGCCCAGCATCAACCAATTTCTTTGCCGAGCCTGTCTCCGCCGCGGTGCGGCCACCACGGTATAGGGGCTCAGTCACGCTGATCGAAAACGAACGCGGCTGTGTCGAAGCTTCGGTGACGCTGGAAATACCGGCCGAATCCGTCGTAGTTTCAGTTTCGCTAAAACCCGCATCGCCATCAATCTGAACTTTTGGTCGCCAGCCGGAAAGGGCGACCGACACGCTCTCGTCCGTGGCTCGAAGCTGGGCCCGCTCAGCCAACAAGGTGGGGTTGCTCTGATAAGCGCTGACCAGCGCATCCTGGAGCGTTTCTGAACCGGCGCAGCGTGACCAAACCACCACAGCCAACACGATGCTGACAGCACTGCCCGTCAACTTGCCAACTTGCCACCCGACGCGCTGCGCCCGCCCACTCAAAACTTGAACGCCGCCTTTTTTTCGATTCCCGGCAATGGCGGCACGGATGCATCGAATAACACGCGGTGGGAAATTTTGTCTCGGAGTTTAACCCAGAGCGTGGCCCGGCCGAGCGCTTCTCCGACGCCACGTACCACTGCCACCATGCGCCCGCCCTCGGCCAATTGATCCATCAACGGCGGAGGCACAAAAGGAACGCTACCATTTAACAAAATTACGTCATAGGGCCCCTGACGAGAGTAGCCTTCCACTACGCTGCCCGGAACGATGATGATATTGTCCCCACCGGTCTCGCTCAAGGTCTTGCTTGCCTGTTCGGCCAAGCTGGGATCCGGCTCAAGACCAATGACGGTGCCGGCCAGGCGGCCCAATACAGCTGAGGAATAGCCTGTCCCGCAGGCGATATCGAGCGCCACATCCTGATCGGCGATTTCGGCAGCCTGTAGCAGACGCGCGAGCACCAGTGGTTCCATCAAATAGCGGCCTGGCGCTATCATAAGGTCTTCATCAACATAGGCTACGCCAGCAAGCTGTTTGGGCACGAAAAGTTCGCGAGGAACAAAGTCCATCGCGTCGATCAGGCGCCGGTTCGTCACCTTGTTGGTGCGAAGCTGGCTCTCAACCATATTGTGCCGAACGGTGGCGTATTCGGTCATGGACAGGCTACCAATGCTGCTAAGAGACGAGAAAATAAGAACGTGACCATATTACTACTTCAAATACCTTTGCATCATATATCCGCCCCGCCATTCTTGACAACGCGCCAAAAATACCGACGCCACAGTGCTTTGAGCCCGGGCGCCGGCGTTTGGTTGACCAGTGCCCGCGCCATACCGTATATGGGCAGCACAATGGACACTAAGTGTCCCACGTTGCACCATTGGCCGGGTGGCAGAGTGGCTATGCGGAGGACTGCAAATCCTTAGAGACCGGTTCGATTCCGGTCCCGGCCTCCAGTTTTCCTTTAGTTTTCAATGGTTTTAAAAGGGACGTATAGTAGTTTCATAACTAGTGGTTTATTGTTTGTCAGGATCTTGCCACTAGATTTTCCTCGTTCGTTCACGTTACGACACCCTACTCATTAGTCCGTCGCGCTCCAGCACCGCCTTCGCCTTCCTACCCGCTTCCGCTGGAATGAGGTGTGCATATTTCTGTGTCATCTGCGGCGTTGTATGCCCAAGAATCTCCTGTAGGTCATAAAGCGCCACTTCGCCTGACTGAATGAGAATGCTTGCGTAACTGTCACGAAGGCTGTGAGGAGTGAACTTGCCCTTCTTCTTCACCAGTCGCTCGTCAGCCAACTCAAGGTGAGCTAGATGATCAAAGAGGAGTTTCCCATGAAAACACTAAGTATTTTCCTGGTTTCTGCCGTAATGATTGTTGGTCTATCAGCTTGTAAACGTGATGCCGTAAGGGTTTGGACTGATTGTGTTAACA
>CAZUXZ010000042.1:0-13793 GCA_964624055.1 uncultured Rhizobiaceae bacterium
AAGGCCAGCCAGGGCAAAGCCAACCCTCAGATTGCCAACGAAATTCTGAGCAAAAAACTGAACGGTTGAGTCGGGGAGGGTTGCCATGCGGGATCGCATCACGCCGCCATTCAATGAAGACAGTGCCCATCAGCTAGTGCAGAACGCCGAGGATGCCTGGAACCGCCGTGTGACCGAGGAGATTCCGGACGACTACAGCGAAGACACCCGCTGGCGCTACAAAGACCACTTTTTCGAGGGGCGGGAGCATATTGTCCCCTTTCTTAGCCAACGCTGGCCGATCCAGCAGGACTACCGCTTGAAGAAGGAGATGTGGGCGTTCGCGGACAACCGTATCTCGGTCCGCTTCATCAGCGAATGGCGCCACCGCGACACTGGTCAGTGGTACCGCACTTATGGCAACGAACATTGGCAATATGACGATGACGGCCAGATGACGATTCAGGATATTTCCGCCAACGACGTGTCAATCGACAAGAGTGAGCGGACGCTGACGGATTAATGCCCGTGTCTTCGCGACGGAGAGAAAGGTCTTTGAATCGAGTGCGAAACTAAGAGCACTCCGCGCGGGAAAGAATATTCCAAGATGGATCTTTATTACTGGCCCACACCAAACGGTTGGAAAGTTACCATCCTTCTTGAGGAACTCGGCCTTGATTACAGAGTGATTCCGGTGAATATCCTGAAGGGTGAACAGTTTGCGCCGGAGTTCGTCGCGCTCAATCCAAATAGTAGGATACCGGTGCTTGTCGATTCCGACGTCACCTTATTCGAATCCGGCGCCATTATGCTTTATCTTGCCGAGAAGACCGGGCGCTTCTTCGCAGAGACCACGCGCGGCAAATATGAAGTGCTGCAATGGCTGATGTTCCAGATGGGCGGTGTCGGGCCGTTTTTTGGCCAGGCAAATCATTTTACGCGCTATGCTATCGAGGAGGTGCCCTACGCCATTGAGCGCTACACCAACGAGGCATCGCGGCTACTTGGGGTGATGGACAAGCGACTTGAGGGGCGCGACTGGATCTCCGGGGACCGTTATTCCATTGCCGATATAGCGCTTTTCGGATGGACCCGGGATTTGGCGAAGGAAGAGGAATTTTTCTCGCCCTACGCCGAAATCGCCGATTGGTTTGCTCGCCTCGCAGCGCGCCCAGCCGTGAAGCGCGGTCTTGAGGTTCTGGCGGAAACGTGTGCGCCGCCCGACGAACTCGATCGACAAGCGCGTTCCGTGTTGTTTGGAGATAGTGAATGAAAGCGATAATCCCCGATGCTCAGTTTACCGGAGAAGCCGATGTCGAGATCCAGGCCCTCGGGCCGGACGTCGAGATCGAAATTCATCGAGCTGTCCGGGCAGAAGATATTCCTGATACATCATGGGCTGACTGCGACGCCATTCTCGCCTGGCAGGACATTACCGTCGACGCAAAGCTGGTCGAAAAGCTCGACAAGTGCCGCATAATCGTGCGTTGCGGCATTGGCTATGATCGCATGGGCCTTGAGGCTTGCGGTGTGCGCGGCATCCCGGTGTGCAATGTGCCAACCTACGACTTCACCGATGTGATGAGTTCGACGCTGGCTATGTCGCTTGCACTGATGCGTGGGCTATTTACCTATGACCGGCTGCTGCGGCCGAAATTTGCGGATGGCTGGGAATGGGGCGTGGCGCCCGAAATGCGCCGAGTGCGCGATCAGAATTTTGCTGTTATCGGCTGTGGGCGAATCGGAACTGGTGTATTGTTGCGCGCTCAAGCCTTTGGCATGAGGCCAGCATATTTTGACCCCTACCTTCCAACCGGTCATGACAATTCCCTGGGTGTCCGGCGCTTCCACGATCTGAGCGAGATGCTCGCCTGGGCCGATGTGGTAAGCATACATACGCCGCTCAATGACGAGACGCGCAACTTGATCAACCAGGAAACCGTATCTCAAATGAAGCTCGGCGCAATTTTCGTCAATTGCGCGCGCGGCGGCCTGGTTGATCTTGACGGCATAGAATGGGGCTTGCGCGAGGGCCGTTTGGCCGGTGCTGCCCTCGACGTTTTTCCTGAGGAGCCGCCAGCCGCGCATCCACTGCTCCAGGCCTGGCTGGAGGAGGAGAAGTGGCTAAAGGGGCGACTCTGTATCACGCCCCATTGCTCGTTCTATTCCGAAGCGACCTTCGCCGAAATCCGCGGCGGCGCGGCAGCGACGGCAGCAGCCTATCTGCGTGACGGCAAGTTGATCAATTGCGTTAACCAATCCTTTTTGAAGGGAAGCATCACATGACCGCTATCCCGCACGCCTATCATCATATCGACTTGATAAACTGCGGAAAGAAGGCACCCAACTACACCACCATCAACCGCCCTGCGCAGGTGCCGTCCATTGCCAATCTAACCTGTTTTGCCATCGCTGCTTATGCCAGCGATACTGATTTCAAAATCTACAAAAAGCCGACCGTCACCGCGTGGCAGTCGTACAAGCTTGCACAATACGGCCGCGTCGAAGTCGAAACGCTGTTGCTAAGGGAAGATCAGGTATGATCGACCTATATACTTGGCAGACGCCGAATGGATTTAAGGTCTCGATCTTGCTCGAGGAGCTTGGCTGGGATTATCAGGTGCATGATATTGATATTAGTCAGGACGAACAGTTCGATTCGGCCTTTCTCAAGCTCTGCCCCAATAACAAGATTCCGGCACTGACTGACAGCGACGGACCTGACGGTGAGCCTATCGCGCTATTCGAATCTGGCGCTATCCTAATCTATCTTGCGAACAAGGCTGGGCGATTTATCTCACCCTGTCCGCGTCGCCATATGGAAGAGATCCAATGGGTTATGTTCCAGATGGCAAATGTTGGGCCGATGTTTGGCCAGACGCATCATTTCAGGAGCAAGGTTCAGCCGGAGTTTGCCTATGCGCGTAACCGCTATTTGCGCGAGACCCACCGCCTCTACGGAGTGATAGATCGCCGCCTGGCTGAGAGCGCTTATCTTGCTGGGCCAAACTACGGTATCGCCGATATCGCCACTTGGCCCTGGGTGTCGCGTTTCGAATGGCACGAGATCGATTGGGCTGATTACCCCCATCTCAAGGATTGGTTCGACCGTATCTGGACGCGTCCGGCAGTAAAGCGCGGTCGCGTCGTGCCACGCGCCGGCACCATCTGGTCCGGCGCCTTCCCCGGCAGGGAGGGGAAGAACGATTAGGAGCGCGGCCATGTCGAATCTAGACAATTCTTCGGTCAAGCGGGTGCGTGAGGCGCTTGCGGAGCTGGGTGCTGCGGCCGAGGTGATTGAGCTCAGCGAAACCGCGCGTAGCGCTCAGGACGCTGCAGATAGCATTGGCACCGAACTTGGCAGCATCGTCAAATCTCTGGTTTTCGCCGTGTCTGGCCAGCCAGTGGTTGCGCTCGTCGCTGGGGATCGACAATGCGACACCAAGGCGCTGCCCGCAGCGTTGGGGCTGGAAGGCAAGTGCAAACAAGCGGATGCGGACCTCGTGCGCGAGGCCACCGGCTTCGCCATCGGCGGCGTCGCGCCGGTCGCCCATAAGCATAGATTGCCTATCGCCATCGACGCCAGCCTGGACCGCTTCGAAACCATCTACGCCGCAGCCGGTCACCCTTATTGCATCTTTGCCACCAGCCTCGCAGAGCTTGAACGCGTAACCGGCGGCACGATTGCTACAGACATCGTCAAACCCATCATCAAGGGTGCTTAAACCGCTCTGGTCTTCGCGTTGACAGCCTAGGTGAGCGCAATTAGATAAGGTGCGTAGCAGCCCAGAAGACAATCCTGGGAGGGGTGGCCGAGTGGTCGAAGGCGACGGTTTGCTAAACCGTTATAGGGTGTAAAGCTCTATCGAGGGTTCGAATCCCTCTCCCTCCGCCATACCCCTGTACAGAACTATCCATTAATATCCATCAGGCGACTAAACAAAATTGGTTTATCAATTTCTTAACTCAACGACTATTTTCGAGTTTGCCGATCTCAAGGCGAGTGATGGTTTCAGGTACCATCTTGATTTACGCTCTCTCCAAGGATGATGCTCTCCCTTAGACTCTTGAGCATCGTAAGCTGACAGCCAAATCCTAGAAAGGATAACGCATGCTTTTGCTCGTTGTAGCTCTCTTCTCAACTATTTTGCTTTTGACGCAAGCTTTGACGAGCGATGCTTCAGCCAGAGACCCTAAGACTCTTGTTTTTGATAGCGTGAACGGCTTTGACCCTCACGAGCTAATTCAAAGTAGCGGTGGTGAAGTACGCGATGTCGAAATCCATATTTGGGAGACTGAACAGATAAACCAGCCACTAATTTTAATTGGCCCAAGCAGTACACCGAATATGCGTAGCGAGAAACGCCTAGCGAAATTACTACATGATTTAGGCCACAATGTTGCTATTATCTATGGTTATAAAAGCCGGAAAAAGGGAATAAAATTCTCTGTAACATCCTCTTCCTTGGCGGCAGATTACATTTTTTCTTCTGCCAAGCTGATAGAGAATGGCTTCGGCGATAATGGCTTTGTAGGGTTAGGAACTTCTAACGGCTCACTCGCTATATTCAACATAATACTTAAAGGGGTAAGAGAACAATTTATAATTCTAGATAGGATGAAAAAAGTTATTACTTTAAACTCAGCATGCTACGAGAACTTTGACGCCGCAATTTTCGATTCGGAAGTAAACCTTCTGATTATCAGCGGAGAGAAGGACGATAGTACACCAGCATCATCTTGTGTAATAATGGCTGATAAGCTTCTCGCTAATGGTAATGATGTAACCCACTATATTCATCCAGATGGGCACCACAACTTCTTCCTTAACTATATTAAGAATGAGGGTTTTCATTCAAAATCTAAGTACATAATTCCCAATTGTTCAATAGGGTTGACCAGTAATCTGCACCAAACTTTGACGGTTCGAGAAAATGGGGAAACACAGGAAGTAACACCGAATAATAGAAAATCGATCCTAAAAGAATGTCTTGGTCAGGGCCATATAAACAGGACATCAAAATATGGGGAACAAACGATAATTAGCTTGATAGATAAATTTGTACGACAATGATCCAGAACTAGGATTTAAAAGATTAGAGGGTTAGTCGTATTTTAAAAGGCAAAAGCCTCCTCTGCACTGACCAAGAGCACACTAAAGAAAAAGCTCAACGACAACAGCTCAGCAAAAGTGAGGCACAAGGTGGCAGGCAGTTTTGTCATGCCCTTACCCTAAACCAATCAGATGAACATGTTGAGTCCCGCTGCTCTGCTGGCGCGCCGTGATGAACTGTGGGGGCTAATACTTTTTGTACAGGTTTCATTTCGTGCTAGGCTTAACCAGATATAGAACTTTCTCTGGGGGATGCCGATGCCAATACGGGGTTTGGTTTTAGTTCCTATATTCGCTGTCGGGCGTTCAGCTTGGTTCTATAGCTCATAACAAATTAATCTTTTGATATACATGATATTCACCAGAACTTTTATAGTAGCTGCGTTATTTGCCACAGTCCTTGCTGCCCTAATGACACAACCAGCTATATCCTTTGCTAATTCAGATCAAAATAATGTTGGATGTTCGTCGGCCTCGACTAAAGCGTACGCAGTTACAAGAGATGGTGTTCTTCGAACCAAAGACTGCGATAAAAACAAAACAACTTCCTCAAAGTCCTGGATTCAGGATTATGTAATTTCTGATATAGGAGATATAGAAACCTCAAAATTTGTAACTACAAATCTAGAAGGCGAACTAAAGAAAAAATACTTAGTGGTAACTAAAGAAGTTAAAAACTACGTATTAAAACATAAAAAATTAGACTTAAACAAAGCTAAAATTGTACCTGGAGAACACCAGTCGTGGACGGGAATCCCTTCTGATAATCCTGGGTCCCGAGCTTTTAACATATTCTTAGATGGTGATATTGAAGGCGCGTTTGACGCTATTAATTCTGGACAGAACATTTGTGCAGAACAAAATAACTTAAAGTGCTCCTGGAGATTAGAACTTTTTAAAAGTCGTTTTCTCCAAACTCTAGGCCGAGGAGCTGACGTAGAAAGTGTTCTTTATTCTGCAGGTAAAATGGAAGAAAATATAAATGGAGGACGCCTTATAACACGGGCGTCCCAGGGTTCGCTTACTCTTACCCTGGGAGATTACGAGCTTGCGCTGGATGAATTGGCTTCGGTCGCCGTCGAAATTGGAAATTGGCGCTTTCCGTCAATGCGCAAGGGACCAGTCCTCGCGAAAAAATTAAAAAACCGAGACTGGATGAATAACCTATATAGAATGGCGGAAGCAACTGCTCGAACGCACACAGCTCTAGCTAAGCTTTTTTATCATAAAAAGGAATATGTTCAGGCTTTGATTTGGGGAGGGTCTGCTGCAATTTTGATGAATAACATTATTAAATTTGTGGCGGGTCGACCTGATCGAACAACCCCACCTCCCATCCATGCTGAGGTTTTCTTGGGAATAGGAGAAACGTACGCCTATATGGCCGCGTCCTCGCTTGCTCTCGAGGGCAAGAAGGAAAAACCAGACGAGATGTTTTCAGTCGCTCAATCGTACCTGGTGGCTTCAGATGCTTTTTTCGGATCCGCTATTGTTTCTGCAATTCGAGCAAAAGCATTTTATGACGCTAATTTAATTGAAGACTTCCTTTTAGCTGCAGATGAGGCCGTGATCCTTGGGTCAAAGATTGGATTTGGCGAACTCGTTTGGCAAATTGAGGCACTTCGCGGTCAAGTGCTGTTGGCGCAGGGCAATCTAGATAAGGCTGAAATGTCTCTCCGAAGAGCCCAAGAAGCTATTGACCTAGTTTCCGGCTCCCTTTCAAGCGACCGGGCCAAGTTAAAATTCGGTATTGGAAAAGATGGCGTTACAAGGCTTTTAGCAGAGATTGACGCTAAGAAGGGCAATTTGACATCTTTGTATGCCGATCTAGAGCGTGGTAGGGCACGGGCATTTGTTGATATGATTGGTGAATCATTAGTGGGTGGCCTTAAAGACCGTGAGCAAACAAAAAATATTCGTAAATTAGATGCAAAGATCCGTCAAAGAAGATTGTTATTAAGCGTAACCGGAGGGTCAACAGATAAACTTAGCACTCAATATGTTTCTGGGGAGGACGAGTTAATTGCGAAGCGAGCTGATCTTACCGCACAACTTCGTTTGACAAACCCAGATTTAGCAGATGCTTTGTCTATTTCAACTATCGCTCTAGCGGAGGTTGAAGCAAAGCTACTTGATGGCGATGTTATCGTATACCCAATGCCAACAGTTTTTGATAGACCAATAAAACTGTTATTGATTACAAAAACAAAGAAAGAAATCAAAAAGTTAGATATATCAAGGGAAGATTTAGGGGATCTGTTATCCGATTTTCAGTTTGGCGTTATCCTTGATAATCCCGATGAGCAAATTTCTGCAGCGCTAGCTCTCTACGCTGCATTAAAGATAGATGAATGGGATGTAAAAAATAATGTGTATATGGTGCCATCCTCTGAATTCTACTTCGTGGCTTGGGGTGCGCTTCCCATAACGCATCCTGTTATAGTACTACCAACAGCGGGTTGGCTTGCACGAGGATTTGTGAATGAAGTGAGTACCGGGGCTGTTATAATTGGGGATCCCGAGTTCGGAAACACAATGCCACAATTGCCGGGTGCAAGGTTAGAGGCACTCAGCGTCGCAGCTCTATATGGCGTCGAAGCCTTAATAGGCGTTAATGCAACCATTGCCGCAGTACGAGAGCGAGCAGCCAATGGTATCTTTCTTTTGCATCTTGCCACACATGGAATTTTTGATGAAGTAAATCCGATGCACTCTGCGGTGATTCTCTCCGATGGAAAGCAAGCTAAGCCTTTAACAGCCGCATCAATATTTGAAAATCCAATTCGGGCAGGTTTAATTGTTCTCTCTGCCTGTGATACTGGAGTTGGGCGACCTGTATCTGGCGACGACTATCTCGGCTTAGCACGTAGTTTTTATATAGGCGGCGCATTTTCTGTCCTTAACAGTCTTTGGCCGATATCCGACTCAAGCACCAAAATATTTATGGAACATTTTCATGAATCGGCAGAAACTGGCCGCATTGCCAAGGGGTGGTTATCTGCTCGGGATAAACTCCGAGAATTAGGGGCTACGCCCGCTGAATATGGAGCGTTTGTTTTAGGAGGAGCGGCACAAGTTTCTATGCACGAAAAGAAGTAATGAAATTCTTTGTTATGATTAAAAGTACCCTAAATAAAATGTAATATTAAAGTGTATATATTTAACTCTTTCTTGACAAAATATACTAAAAAGTGCAGATAATTTATATCTAATTAATTATTTTTTAATAGTTAATATACAACACATGTGCTTGACCGGTGCTTAGATCAAAAATTGATATTACAAGGCGGGATTTTTTCCTTCTTCTCTGCTCTTGGGTGTTAATACTTTTTTTTATTTTTGGAGTGAGCCGGGTTATCAATTTAGTAGCTCTAGTCGAGAACTCAATAAAAGACTTTTATAGTTCTACGATGCTTTCATATACTCCACAAAATAATGATATTGTTATTGTTACGATTACAGAAAATACTTTAAGCCAATTTGATTATCGATCTCCGATAGATCGAGGATTTTTAAAGAAACTTTTGCTGGATTTGAATTCTGCACAGGTAAAAGCAATTGCATTTGATATTTTGTTTGACCAGAGAACTGAGACAGAGAAAGATAAAGACTTTCTCAGCGCATTGGAAGAATCTCCTATTCCTATTATTACTGCCTGGGCCGATATCAAAGATAATCTAACAAATTCTCAAGCATCTTTTCTTAATGAATACACTAAAAACCTTGTCAGAGGGCATGTTAAACTTGGAGTTGATGACTCAGATGGTGTAGTTCGTTGGATTGAAAAAGGGTTTCAGAATGAATCACAAACAATATTATCATTTCCTCACTCTATTGCTGAAGCAATTGGAATAGTACCGCCGACGGAACGCCATCCAATAAGTTTTAACATAGGTCCAGAATCAAAAACCCCGTTTTTCAAAAAATACGAATCCCAGTTCGTTAGCCATCTCCCGCCAGAGTGGCTTAACGGAAAAATTGTTCTGGTGGGCGCCGATTTGCCGCATTCAGACAGACACCGGACGCCTTTGCGCTACAGCAATAGATACGGGTCTAACGATATGGCGGGTGTAGAGATTCACGCTCATGCGTTAGCAACTATTGTATCGGGAGGGACTAACAAAGATGTTTCTATATATGTGTCAATTATATTTATAATACTATTAGTATCTCTAATAATTATGATTTCGACGCTAGAGATTAATACTCTTTTAAAGCTTAGTTTATTCATATTAATATTTTTATCTATGTGGGGACTTGGGGCGATTTTAGAATCTTACAATATCACCACGCCCCCACTTTTTTCTGCATCATTGGGACTCATATTTTCCTCGGTGATTGGAATTTACGTGTGTGGAAGAAGGCAAAGAAAGCATCGAAAATTTATCAGCAATGCGTTTTCACGTTATGTATCTCCAGAATTATTAAAAGAACTTCAGAGAGACCCAACTAATCTACGACTCGGTGGAGAGAGACGCGAAATCTCACTCATATTTACCGATATTGCGGGATTCACCGGGTTATCGGAGAAAATTTCTCCAGATATACTAGTTGGTAACTTAAATGAATATTTGGATGGAATGAGTGATATAGTGCTTCGCCATGGCGGGGTTATAGATAAGTACATAGGTGACGCGATAATGGTGATGTTTAATGCACCTAATGACTGTTCTGAACATCCTGTAAATGCAGTAAATTGTGCACTTGAGATGGACAAGTATGGACAGATGTTTTGTGATAAATCAGAGTTGAGCGGTATAAGGTGGGGAGTAACACGAATTGGCGTGCATACTGCCGCGGCCATCGTTGGAAATATTGGTGGCAGCGTTCGATTTGACTATACCTCAATTGGCGATGCCGTAAATACGGCTGCTCGCTTGGAAGGTATTAACAAACTGTTTGGTACCAAAACATGTGTCAGTGAAGCAATTGTGGAAAAGTGTACAGATCTCAATTTTAGACCAATCGGAGAACTTATCCTCAAGGGTAAAACAAAATCGCTTAAGGTATATGAGCCGGTAAGCAATTCATACGCCCATATGGCTAAATACGAAGAGGCGTATCGTAATCTGGAATCTGGCCATACTGAAATTGCTATGGATGCGTTTACCAAAATAATAAATCTCAACCGTGCAGATGTTTTGGCTCAGTATCACATCGATCGCATAAAAAGCGGAGAAACTGGTGTTCTGATAAGAGCCATGGAGAAATAAACGACATGAATTGGTATAAATATTGCCTCATCTCCATTATCGCCTTTTTTCTTGTGTCACCGGTATTGGCAATGGATGTTGTGGTAGTCGAGTCTAACTATCCGCTTATGCCGCCAGGGCACGTAATTCACGGTGATACAGAAATTGATCTTAAAGAGGGTGTTTTTGTCAAGGTATTGGGTGCAAATGGTTCTATTATTATTTTGAATGGAGTGTACGCAGGCCCCGTAATAACTAGTGACAATGGAGGGGGAGATAATAGTTTAATTGATGTGGTGAAAAACCTTGTAACCGATTCGCAAAAAAAGGAGTCTACTTTAGGTGCGGTAAGATCTGCAACCAAAGAAGATGATCTGGGTTTATGGGAAATACCAATTGAAAAGTCTGGAATTTATTGCGTTTTATCTAATTCAAGACCAACTTTAGTCCGAAAAAATACCGAGTCTACGATAACCGTAAGTTTAAAGAAGCGGGGAGGAAATAAAGTAAAAATGTCTTGGCTTAAGGGCCGGAGCAAGAATGATTGGCCGTTGAAATTAGAACTTGAGAATGGTGGGACATATTCAGCAAAAATATCTGGACAACCGTTACCAGTGAAATTAAAAGTTTACATTATTGAATCTGAGCATAATGAAGTTTCGGCAATCCCGCTGCTGGTAGATAAAAAATGTACTTCTCAGGCTAGACGTCTGTTAGTGCTTCTTATGGTGCCATAACAAATCCTTCACCGCAGCATTTCTGGTTGGCATCTGAGCGAGTTCAGCTTAAATGGGAAAATTGGTATTCATTAAATTCTCAGCGCCTCGTCTTTAAGTGGCAAAAATTTTCTGAGATAATGGCTGATGGACGCACACGATTATAACTACCCGCATTTCAACTTCGACAACAGCTTCGCGCGCAGCCTGGAAGGCTTTTACGTATCTTGCAAAGCAAAACCTGTTAACGCACCAAAATTGCTGTTGTTTAACCGAGGGTTGGCGGAGGAACTAGGCCTTGATCCGGTCATGCTCGGCTCTGATGCGGGTCTGGCTATATTTTCAGGAAATGTGGCACCCGAAGGATCGGACCCGCTGGCGCAGGTTTATGCTGGACACCAATTCGGTGGTTTCACTCCGCAGTTGGGCGATGGACGCGCGCTTCTACTCGGCGAGGTAATTGATTGCCAACATCAACGGCGCGACATCCAGCTAAAAGGCTCTGGCCTCACACCATTTTCCCGCGGCGGAGACGGTAAGGCTCCCCTTGGACCGGTGTTGCGCGAATACCTGATTGGGGAATCCATGCATGCTCTTGGCGTCCCCACAACACGCGCCCTAGCGGCAGTCGCCACTGGCGAACTTGTCTATAGGGAGACACCATTGCCCGGTGCGGTTCTAACCCGCGTCGCAGCAAGTCACATCCGGGTCGGGACATTCCAGTTTTTCGCAGCGCGCGGTGATTGCAATAAGATTCGTGAATTGGCTGATTACGCTATCGCACGCCATTATCCGGGCACGGCAGATGCAGAAAACAAATATTTGGCCTTCTTTGACGCTGTTGCTGAATCCCAGGCCGCGCTAGTCGCCCGCTGGATGAGTATCGGGTTTATCCATGGCGTGATGAATACCGACAATATGGCAATCTCTGGCGAGACCATCGATTATGGACCCTGCGCCTTCATGGACAGCTACGCACCTGGCACCGTGTTCAGCTCAATCGACACGCATGGCCGTTATGCCTACGCCAACCAGCCGCTGATACTGTCCTGGAACATGGCCCGATTGGGTGAGACCCTGATCCCGCTGATCTGCCCAAACAAGGAACGAGCCATCGTAGTGCTGAACGAAGCCCTTGAACGAGTACAACGGCTTTATGGAATCTATTGGCTGGCTGGTATGCGAGCCAAGATCGGCCTATCAACAGAAGAGGCCGATGACCTTGAGCTTGTTAATGAGTTGTTGTCTGTCATGGAGGCCGGGGCGGTTGATTTTACACTCCTGTTTCGCCGTCTTTCGCAGACACTTCGCGGCGATGCAGCTCCGGCGCGGCAACTGTTTATTGACCCGAGCGCCTTTGATACCTGGGTGCAGCGTTGGTATGACCGAATAGCGAAGGAAGAGATGATTCCGGAGGCCACTGCTCAGACAATGGACCGAGTCAATCCGATCTATATTCCCCGAAACCACAAGGTTGAAGAAGCGCTATCTGCAGCGGTTGACCTTGAAGATTTGGCACCTTTCACCGACCTTCTAGCTGTTTTGGGCAACCCCTTCGACGAGGTTGCCGAAAACGAAACCTATGCTGCACCAGCACCATTCTCGGCCACTCCCTATCAGACATTCTGTGGAACCTGACCCCATCGGCACGCGTAGCTGTTGGTCAATCGTCGCGCTTGCGGTCGTCGCGGGCATCGCCGTCGGGTTTGCGGTCGGCAAGGTGCCTCCAGCGCTATCTGTTATCGCGACCGATTTTGGCCTCGGCAAAGTGACAGCTGGGTGGCTCGCCTCTATCTTCTTCGCATTCGGCGCAGGATTTGGGTTGCTTACGGGCATGGCCGGAGGTTGGATTGGTGCCCGCAATCTTTTGTTAATTGGTCTCCTCATCCTCGGGCTTGCCAGTTTGGTCGGCGCGTGGGCGGTTGATGGTGGCATGCTGCTGGCGATGCGGGTCGTAGAGGGGATCGGCTTCGCCGCGATCGTCTCAGCGGCACCCAAACTCATCTTCGATGCTGCGACGCCCAAAGACCGTGATCTCGCTCTAGGTATATGGAGTACATATATGCCTGCGGGTATGACAATCGCGATGGTTGTAACATCGTTTTTGATTGAACCTCTTGGATGGCGCGGCATCTGGTTGATTTCCGCCGGGTCTGGGCTGATGGTTGCCATCCTCGCATTTGTTAGGACGACAAAAGGCCGTTGGCCGGAGCAATTGCGAACGGACACAAGCATTGTATTCGATTGGAATGGCGCGCTAGCAACATTGTCATGTGGCGCGCTGTGGCTTTACAGCGGGGCTTTCATCCTTTTCACCGTTCAATGGTTTGCGATTGCGGCCTGGCTTCCAACATTTTTAACGGAAACTCAGGGCCGTATGGCAATGATCGCTGCACTCTTTTCGGCGCTTGTCGTAGCAACAAATGTAGCGGGTAATCTTATCGGAGCATGGTTGCTCCACCACAAAGTACCGCGCTGGTTGCTGCTGGCTGCTGCAAACCTGATAATGGGTATAACAGGAGCGCTAATCCTGGCCGGCTACATCTCCGATACCGCAAAGATTCCACTTGCGATTATCTTCAGCACTGGCAGCGGTGTGCTTCCGGCCGCTGCCTTCTCGGGCGCCGCGGTGCACGCACCAAAACCTGATCTAATTGCCATGGCGAGCGGCCTTCTTGCACAGGGCGCAGCAATTGGCATGCTCCTTGGCCCGCCTTTGATGGCTATTGTGGTGGGTGGCCTAGGAAGCTGGGAAAACGCTTGGTGGTGCATGTTAGTATGTCCGATAGCAGG
>CAZUXZ010000043.1:0-3880 GCA_964624055.1 uncultured Rhizobiaceae bacterium
GGCGGCGGGGTGACGGCGTTGCAAACGAACAGATCGCCGTCACGCAGTCGATTATAATATGCAACCATGTTTTGTGCATATTTGTGTTTGCCGCTATCAAAAATTTCCGGATGCATTGCGAGCGCGACTATGAAACCGGCATAGAAATCTTGGGTCCGGCCCATCATGCCATAGGTTTGCTCAGCTATATATTGGTGGCATTTCAGCCGCCGATCCAAATCCTCACCGCTCCTCGGCATCAGCCAATAGCGCGCGTGACGCTCACCACCTTTCTCGTAAGTCAGCAGGTCCTGGTTGGCAGGGTCCTTCAGGAGATCATAGATCATGGCGAAGGAATGCGCCGCGTTGCGAAAGGCGGGATGGGTGGTCACATCGTCGACACGCTCACCGCCGAGATAGATCGTGCGCCCATCGCGCAAGGATTCAAGATAGTCCGTACCGCTCAATTGCATATCTGCCCCTGAACCTTCGGTTTCACCGTGCTAGTTTGACTGACCTCTCGATGGGGGTCCAATCTGTTATAGGAGCATGCACATAGAAATAACGAACAGAAAAAGGAAGCCGCATGAGACTGGACGGAAAAATCGCTTTGATCACCGGCGGGGCACATGGCGTCGCGGGAGAAATGATGGGGATTGGTGGTGCGGCGGCGCGAATGTTCGCTGCCGAAGGGGCGGCTGTGGCGATCGCCGATCTCAACGTTGAGATGGCGCTGCGGAGCACGGCGGAAATCAAGGACGACGGAAATCGGGCAATGGCGGTGCCACTCGATGTCACTGACGAGACGCAATGGATCGCTGCGTTCAAACAGGTTACCGCCAAGTTCGGCGTGCCGAACATACTGGTCAACAATGCCGGCATCGCGGAACTCGCTGATATCGATGAGACCACCGTCGAGCTGTGGGATCGCCATCAGGCGGTGCTGAGTCGGGGCGTCTGGCTCGGTACCAAATATGCGGCCGAGGGTATGCGCCGGATCGGCGGTGGCGCCATTATCAATATCTCGTCGATCCACGCCATCACCGGCACCCCGACACTCGCCGCCTATCACGCCGCCAAGGGCGCGGTGCGTAGCTTTTCCAAGATGGCCGCGATCCAATACGCGGAAGAGAATATCCGGGTAAACTCGGTGCACCCTGGCTACACCATGACCCCCCTCACCCGCCCCGACTTGGAAGACCCAGTGGTTGGTCCGCTAGTAATGTCTCGCATCCCTGTCGGACGTCTGGGGAGGCCAGAAGAGATCGCCGCAGGAATTCTGTTCCTCGCCAGCGATGAATCGTCCTATATAACGGGCGCAGAACTGGTCATAGACGGCGGGGTCACCGCGCAATAGCTAAATAGTCACCAGAAGACGAGGAAGACATCATGGGCCGAACCCACAATCGCATGTTCAACGACAACAAGTTCAAGCTTGGGGTGTTTTCACCCAACTGTTCGGGCGGCATGGCTATTACCAAGGTGCCGGAGCGCTGGGATGCCAGCTGGGAAAATAACCTGAAACTCGGAAAAATGTTGGATGATTCCGGGATCGAGTTCATCCTCCCCATCGCGCGCTGGACTGGATATGGTGGAGAGACAGACTTCCAAGGCTCAAATCTCGAGACAGTGACCTGGGCGACCGGCCTTCTCGCCGCTACTAAGGGCATTACAGTGTTCGCGACCGCTCACGCATCGTATCACCACCCCATCGTCGCCGCCAAGATGTTCTCTACTATGGACCAAGTCTCGGCTGGTCGCTTCGGGCTCAATATCGTTTGCGGCTGGAATAAGCACGAATACGACATGTTCAAAATCGAACTGTCGGATAGCCACGATGTGCGCTACAGCTACGGGCAAGAGTGGTGCGATATCATCAAGCGCATCTGGGCCAGCAATGAAGAATTCGACTGGGACGGCGAGTATTTTTCGCTACGCCATGTCTATGGAAATCCCAAACCTTTCGATGGCGAAATGCCGCCGATCATGAACGCAGGCTCCTCGGACCAGGGTCAGGATTTTGCAGCGCGAAATGCCGATTATCTTTTCACGGTGTTGATCGACCTTGAAAGTGGCGCCGCCAATGTAAAGGCCATTAAGGAGAGAGCTAAAGGCCATGGCCGTGATATCGGCGTCTTTACGACCTCTTATGTGGTCTGCCGGCCGAGCCAGAAAGAAGCGGAGGAGTATCATAACTATTACGCGAACGAGCAGGCGGACTGGCCGGCAGTCGACCGTCTGATGGAACTCCAGGGCCTGCATGCCAAGAGCTTCCCGCCAGAGGCTTTCACACTATTCCGGAATCGCTTCGCTGCCGGCCACGGGGTTTATCCGCTGGTGGGCGATCCGGATCACATCGCGGATGAGATGACACGCTTCCATGAAGCGGGATTTTCCGGCACTACCATAACCTTCGTGAATTATACGGATGAATTTCCCTACTTCCGAGACGAGGTGCTGCCACGGCTTGAAGCGAAAGGTCTGCGCTTACAGTACCGCCAGCCAAAGAATTAAATAGCGCGAACTTGTAACTCAAATACCTAACCGCTTAACCGGGGCTATCCTGAACTGCTCTCACGCCTAATACCAATCGCGAGCGCAGGCCAGGCGCAGCTTCTTTACGAGCGGTGACCGCGCTTTCTCATCCATACCGACGGGCTTATCGCCGCGCTGTGGCACGCATTTCAATGCTGTTGACCACGCTCAGAGATTTCTGTTTTCTCTCAGCAACTTGCTTCAGGATCAGCTTATCCAGTTTCGGAACCACGCCTGCCATACAGAGGCGAACGTTCTCTTTCTAGGAATACAATTGCGCCAAATTCTCTCAACCGCTCTGTATCAATGTTAGGGTTTCAAGCCGATTCCCCGGAAAGGGGGAGATAAGCTTTGTTTAGAGGGGAGCTTTCAACCCACTTGCTCTACGGGTGAGGATATCGAAATCGCAGCCCTTATCCGCTTGCTGGACATGGGCAAGGTGTATTGCCAGCCAGCCACGATCGGCAGTGTCATGGGGTGGTGGTGGGGTCCAGGCTGCGCGGCGCTTCTCCAGCTCTTCGTCCGACACGAGCAAATCGAGACGGCGGGCAATGGTATTGAGGCGAATGCGGTCACCGTTTTGCACCAGAGCGAGCGGACCACCGATGGCGGCTTCTGGAGTGCAATGGAGGACAATCGCGCCAAACGCCGTGCCACTCATGCGCGCGTCCGAAATGCGGACCATATCCTTGACCCCGGCAGCTGCAAGTTTCTTGGGAATCGGTATATAGCCAGCCTCCGGCATACCCGGCGCGCCTTTAGGGCCGGCATTCCTGAGTACCAGGATGTCGTCGGCCGCAATATCCAAATCGGGGTCATCTATACGTCGGGCAACGTCCTCAATGGATTCAAATACCACGGCACGGCCTTCATGGTTCAAAAGTTCGGGCGTTGCCGCCGAATGCTTGATGATCGCGCCCCTGGGCGCAAGATTGCCGCCGAGTACGGCGATACCGCCCTCTACGCTTATCGGATTGTAACTAGTACTCACTACATCCTTTGGCCAAGGTGCGTGCGCTGAGTCTATCTCCTCGCCAAGAGTGCGGCCCGTCACAGTGAGGCAGTCAAGATCCAGCATAGGCGCCAATTCCCGCAGGATCGTCGCGAGGCCGCCCGCCTTATTAAGGTCTTCCATGTAATGCTGGCCGGAGGGCTTGAGATCAACAAGCATAGGCGTTTCCCGCCCCAACCGGTCGATCGCCGCGTAATCGATCTCGATGCCAACTCGCCCGGCGATGGCGGCAAGATGGATTACCCCGTTGGTCGAACCACCGATGGCTAACAACACGCGGAGTGCGTTGGTGAGCGCTGCCGGGGTGATAATCTCGCTTGGACGTGGGCCGCAGCGCTTAATCATGGCCACGGC